>DASQWB010000071.1:0-49474 GCA_035640455.1 Gaiellaceae bacterium
GCCTACGTCCATCCGCCGGCGAACAAGGTCGGCGCGCTCGTCAACCTCGGCGGCGGCTCGGCGGAGCTCGCCCGGGCGCTCGCCATGCACATCGCGTGGTACGACCCGCGCTGGATCGCCCGCGAGGACGTGCCCGAGGAGACGATCGCCACCGAGCGGGGCATGCTCCTCAACTCGAAAGAGGTCCAGTCGAAGCCCGAGCAGGCGCGCGAGAAGATCGTCGACGGGATGATGAACAAGCGCTACTTCGCGGAGCGCGGCGGCGTCCTCCTCGACCAGCCGTGGATCCACGAGCAGTCGAAGACGGTCGCGCAGGCGCTCGCCGAGGAGGGCGCCGAGGTGCTCGAGTTCGAGCGCTTTGCCCTCGGTGACTGAGGCAAGCTCGGAACAGGCAATCGCCGCCTCGCGCGCGCCGGTCTTCCACCGCATCCTGCTGAAGCTCTCCGGCGAGGCCCTCATGGGCCCGCGGGAATACGGGATCGACCTGCCGACGGTCGAGGCGATCGCCGCCGAGATCAGTGACGTGCACGAGCGGGCCGTCGACGTGGCGATCGTGATCGGGGCGGGGAACTTCTACCGCGGGATGGCGGCTGCGGCGGAGGGCATGGACCGGGCGACGGCCGACTACGCGGGCATGCTCGCGACCGTGCTCAACTCGCTGGCGCTGCAGGACGCGCTCGAGCGGGGCGGGGCGACCACGCGCGTCCTGTCGGCGATCGAGGTCGCGGCGATCGCCGAGCCGTACATCCGCCGCCGGGCGATCCGCCACCTCGAGAAGGACCGGACCGTCATCTTCGCCGCCGGCACCGGCAACCCGTTCTTCACCACCGACACGGCCGCTGCGCTGCGGGCGCTCGAGATCGGCGCCGACGCGATCCTGATGGCGAAGCACGCCGTCGAGGGCGTCTACGACGGCGACCCGCGGGCCGACCCGGGAGCGGAGTTCCTGCCCGAGCTCACGCACCGCGACGCGCTCGAGCGCGGGCTCAAGGTGATGGATACGACCGCGCTCTCCCTCTGCATGGACAACAATCTGCCGATCCACGTGTTCGCTCTCGCCGACGGCAACATCCGCCGGGTCGTCCTCGGCGAACGGGTCGGCACGCTGATCTCGACCCCCAGGGAGGGCTGAATGCCACCAATCGAAGACTTCCTCGCCGACGCGACGAGGCGCATGGACAAGTCCATCGAGAGCACCCGGCAGGAGTTCAACAGCGTCCGCACGGGTCGCGCCTCGCCGGCGCTCCTCGACCGCATCCACGTCGACTACTACGGCACGCCGACGCCGCTCAAGAACCTGGCGACGATCTCTGCCCCGGAGCCGCGGCTCCTGAACGTCCAGCCGTTCGACCCGAACTCCGTGAAGGCGATCGAGAAGGCGATCCAGGAATCCGACCTCGGACTCCAGCCGTCGAACGACGGCAAGCTGATCCGGCTGTCGATCCCGCAACTCACCGAGGAGCGGCGCAAGGAGCTCGTCAAGGTCGTGCGGCGCTACGCCGAAGACGGCAAGGTGGCGATCAGGAACGTGCGCCGGGACATCATGCGGCACCTCGAGGAGCTCGTCCGGAACGGCGAGGTCGGCGACGACGAGGAGCGGCGCGCCGAGAACCAGGTGCAGAAGCTGACGGACGAGCACACGAAGGCGATCGACGAGCTCTTGAAGCACAAAGAAGCCGAGATCATGGAAGTGTGAGCCGCGCGGGCGGCGCTGCGTGAGCTTTCTCACGAAGATCCGCACCCTGGCCGGCGTCCGCCCCGCGCCGGAGCCGGAGCTGCCCGCGGTCGCCCGCTCGGTCGCGATCGTGATGGACGGCAACGGCCGGTGGGCCAAGCGCCGAGGCCTGCCGGTCGCCGCCGGTCATCGCGCCGGTACGCGGGCCCTGCGCCGGACGGTCGAGGCCGCGATCGACCTCGGCGTCGAGTCGCTCGCCGTGTACGCCTTCTCGACCGAGAACTGGACACGGCCGGCGGAGGAGGTCGACGCGCTGATGGAGATCTTCGGCGAGACGATCGAGCGCGAGCTGCCGGACCTGGCGAAGGAGGGCGTCCGCACCCGCTTCCTCGGTCGCCGCGACCGCGCGCCCGCGGAGCTCCAGGCGCAGATGGCCGCGCTCGAGGAGGAGACGGCCGCGAACGACCGGCTCCACCTCTGGATCGCGTTCGACTACGGCGGCCGCGCCGAGCTGGTGGAGGCCGCGCGTCGGCTCGTTGAGTCGGGGGTCGAGCCGGAGGAGGTCGACGAGGCGCTCCTCGCCGAGCACCTCTACGCGCCCGAGATGCTCGATCCCGACCTCCTCGTCCGCACCTCGGGCGAGCTCCGGATCTCGAACTTCCTGCTCTGGCAGCTCGCGTACGCCGAGCTCGTCTTCGTCGACCGCCTCTGGCCGGACTTCGGCGAGGCCGACCTGCGTGCCGCCTTGGAGGAGTATGCGCGCCGCCGCCGCCGCTTCGGCGGACGATAGGGAACCGCGCCTGAGCGCGTTCTGGTCGCGCATCTTCGTCGTCGCCGCGCTGCTGCCCGCCGTGCTCGGGCTGGTCTGGCTCGGCGGCTGGTGGGTGCTCTTTCTCGCGGGGGTCGCGGGGGCAATCGCGCTGCACGAGTACTTCGGGATGATCCGCGAGCTGCGGCCGGTCGCGCTCGCCGGCTTCACGGGCTTCGGCCTCGCGCTCCTCGGCGTCCAGCTCGGCGGCCTCGAGTGGATGCTCGGCGGCTTCCTGTCGACGCTCGGGCTCGCCTTCGGGCTGCACCTGGTCGCGCGGACGCGGGCCTCGGCGACGGTCGCCGTCGCCTCGACCGTCCTCGGCGCCGGCTGGATCGGCCTCGGCCTCGGGCACCTCGTTCTCTTGCGCGGCTTCGAGGAGCACGGGCAGCTCGCCGCCTTCACCGTCCTCCTCGCGGTCTGGGCCGGAGACACCACCGCGTACCTGACCGGGCGGCTCGTGGGGCGCCACCGACTCGCGCCGACGATCTCGCCGGGCAAGACCTGGGAAGGCTTCGTCGCGGGCACCGCCGCGTCCGTCTTTGTCGCGTTCGTCGCGCTCTACAAGCAGGGGCTCGCCGACGGCTGGCGGTCGATCGTCCTCGGCTTCGCGATCGCGTTCGCGGGCGCGCTCGGCGACCTCTTCGAGTCGGCGCTCAAGCGGGACGTGGGCGTGAAGGACAGCGGCAGCGTGCTCGCCGACCACGGCGGGATGCTCGACCGCATCGACGCGCTCCTCTTCGCCGGCGTGGCGTCGTACTATCTCTTCCGCGCCTTCGGCGCGGCGTAGCGGCCGAACGGTAGGAGGGCAAGGGCCGCCTAGACTGAGCCCGTGAAGCGGATCGCCATCCTCGGCGCGACGGGGTCGATCGGCCGCCAGGCGCTCGAGATCGTCGAGCGGCACCCCAGCCTCGAGCTCGTCGCCGCCGCGTCGGGCTCACAGCCCATCGACGGCCTCGCGCCACACACGCAGGTGGGCGGCGATCTGACCGAGCTCCTCGAGCGCGCGATGCCCGAGCCCGACCTCGTCCTGAACGCCGTCGTCGGCTTCGCGGGCCTGCCGGCGACGCTCTGGTGCCTCGAGCACGGCGTCGACCTCGCGCTCGCCAACAAGGAGAGCCTCGTCGCCGGCGGCGAGCTCGCGACCGCCGCGCACACCCGTGGAGGCGGACGCCTGCTCCCCGTCGACAGCGAGCACTCGGCGCTCCACCAGTGCCTCGAAGGGCGCGCAGCCGAGACGATCCACTCCGTCGTCCTCACCGCCTCCGGCGGCCCGTTCCGCGGCCGCAGCCGCGACGACCTCGCCGACGTGACGCCCGAGGAGGCCCTCGCACATCCGACGTGGAACATGGGCCGAAAGATCACTGTGGACTCTGCAACTCTCGCCAACAAGGGGCTCGAGCTGATCGAGGCGCACTTCCTGTTCGACCTGCCGTACGACCGCATCGAGGTCGCCGTCCATCCGACCTCGGTCGTGCACGCGCTCGTCCGCCTCCGCGACGGCGCCGCGCTCGCCCATCTCGGCTACCCCGACATGCGCGTGCCGATCTCCTACGCGCTCACGTACCCGGAGCGCGCCGCGACCCCGATCCTGCCGCTCGACCTGGCCTCGGGCCTGACGCTCGAGTTCTCCGCGCCCGACCTCGAGACGTTCCCGCTCCTCGCCCTCGCGCGCGAGGCCGGGGAGCGAGGCGGCACCTACACGTGCGCCTACAACGCGGCGAACGAGGTCGCAGTGGCGGCGTTCCTCGACGGTCGGCTGTCCTTCCTCGGCATCGCGGAGGTCGTGGAGGACGCGCTCGCCGCCGCCGACGGCACGCCTGCGCGCGATCTCGCCGACCTCGTCGAGGCCGACGCCGCGGCCCGCCGAGTGGCGGAGCGGGGACTCCAGCCGGCATGACGGCCGTTGCGATCCTCGGCCTCGGCGTCCTGATCCTCGTGCACGAGGCCGGTCACTTCTTCACCGCGCGAGCGGTCGGGATGAATCCGCGCCGCTTCTACGTCGGCTTCCCGCCGGCGCTCGTCAAGTGGCGCCGGAAGGGGATCGAGTACGGCCTCGGCTCGATCCCGCTCGGCGGCTACGTGAAGATCCCCGGGATGCACCGTCCGTCGTCTTCGGACGCGGACGTGCACTTCGGCCGGGCGATCTCCGAGCGGCCGCAGCTCTTCGCGCTCGTGACCGCGCTCCGCCGCCGGCTCGAGGAGGGGGAGATGGAGGCCGCCCGGGGCGAGGTCGACGCGCTCGAGGCGGAGCTCCGCGGCGCGCCGCTCTCGCCCGGCGCGCGCAAGACCGCCGAGCGGGGGATCCAGGAGCTTCGCGACGCCCTCGGCTCCGACCCCTATTGGCGCCAGCGCACGTGGAAGAAGGTCGCCGTGATCTTCGCCGGCCCGGGGACGAACCTCCTGCTCGCGCTCGTGCTCTTCACGGTCCTCTTGATGCTCTCCGGGGGCAAGGTGACCGGGAAGGTCGCCCAGGTGCAGTCGGGTACGCCGGCGGCGAAGGTCGGGCTCCGACCCCACGACCGCATCATCGCGATCGGCGGCCGGAGAGTGGCGCCGACCGACATCCGGGACCGCATCGCGTCGTCGCACGGCCGCCCGCTGACGCTCGTCGTCCGGCGGCACGGGCAGCGTGTCGTGCTGGGGCCGGTGCAAGCGGAGAAGAAGGACGGCGCGTACCGCCTCGGGTTCGTCCTGCACGCTCCCGGTCTCGCGGCGCCGGCGGCCGTGTGGCAGTCGGTGAAGCTGACCGGCGAGATCGCGAAGCGGACGGCGCTCGTGATCAAGGGCCTCGTCCACCGCGAGGTGCGGAAGCAGATCTCCAGCCCGGTCGGGATCACCGAGGTCTCCACCCAGGCGCTCCACGAGGGCCTACAGAGCTACCTCTGGGTCCTCGGCTTCTTGAGCCTGTCGCTCGCGCTCCTCAACCTGCTGCCGCTCCTGCCGCTCGACGGCGGCCACATCGCCTTTTCGCTCGTTGAAGGCCTGCGCGGCCGGGCCGTCGGCCGCGAGGTCTACGAGCGCGTCTCCGTCGTCGGGATCGCGCTCGTGCTGATGCTCTACGTCATCGGCCTCTCGAACGACATCGGGCGCCTCGGCGGCGGCTGAGGCGCCGCTTGCGGTGCCGTCATCAGGACGGGCGGGTTCCCCGCCTGTCCGTCTGAAGCGACCGGTCGAGACGATGTGGGGGCGTTGGCGCCGGCTAGCTTGACACGATATATCGAAGGGCGTAAGACCCTTCTGTGCGCGCATTCCGTGTCGCCGTCTGCGTCGTCGCCCTGGCGGGGATCCTCCCGGCTACGGTAGCCGCGAAGACGATCGTCGGGACGCCGAGGAACGACGTCCTGAAGGGGACGTCGAAGGCGGACAAGCTCTACGGCAAGGCCGGCAACGACAAGCTCTACGGGCGGGGCGGAAACGACCTGCTCGTCGGCGGCCGAGGCGCAGACCGCTTCTTCTGCGGTGCCGGCCGCGACACGGTCCTCGCCGATGCCCGCGACAAGGTCGGCAAGGACTGCGAGGTCGTCAAGGGGCTGAAGAAGCCCAAGCCGCCGCCGCCGCCGCCGCCACCGCCACCGCCTCCACCACCGCCGCCGCCACCGCCTCCGCCGGCACCGATGGCTCTGCCAGGTCACTACTGCGGCTTCACGAACAACGGCTACGGCTTCTGCTTCGACGTCACGCCCGACAGCCGGTACTTCACGAACGCGTACTTCGCGCTCCAGACGCCCTGCCAGCCTGACTCGAGGTTCCTGATCACGATCCAGACGCGCGGCAACGTTCCGATCCAGCCCGACCTGACGTTCGATTCCGAGGAGACCTCAGGCGATCTCGCGGGGAGCTACATCAAGGGGAAGCTCGACACCGCCGGCAACGCCCAGGGCGTCGTACACATCGCAGCGTCGTTCATCTACTCGGGCACGCACTACACCTGCCTCTTCGACACGGAGTGGACGGCGAAGCTCGGAGCCTGAGGGCGCGCCGCGCTCTTGACATGCGTCCTCGAAGCGCGTAGACCCGGCTCGACCTGAGGGCCTAAGAGGGAGGAAAAACATGAGGCGGGCAGTGATCCCGTGGCTTCTGTTCGCGTTGGCGCTCGTCGCCGTCGCGGTGCCGATCGCGCAGGGCACGTCGTCGGCAAAGGATCCGCGCGTCGCCGGGCTGATCAAGAAAGTGAACGCGCTCTCCAAGCAGGTCGCCGTGCTGACCGCGAGGTCGAACTGCATCTCCGTGCAGGGAATCCAGCAGTTCGGCGCGGCGGACAACGAGGGCTACCTCTACCAGCGCGCGACCGATCCGCAGGGCACCGTCGTCCTGACGACCGCGATCGACTATCCGGTGCAGGGACAGACGCCGCAGCTCCTGATGGCGACCGTCGATCCCAAGTGCGTGGGCACCAGCCGGACGCTCTACCGCGTCGGCCGACTCGTCCACCGCACGAAGACGGCGCACCTGTCGCTGCGCTAGGAGCAGCCGAGGCGTCCGGCGCGCCTGCCGGGCCCAAGGCACCGCTTGCGGTGCCGTGTCAGGACGCGCGGGCTTGCCCGCGCGTCCGTCTGAACCGACCGGTCGATCCGCTGGAACTTCTCCGAGAAGGCGGGGTCTACAATCGAGCGCGGATGGCGAGCGAGCGGCAGATCCGGGTCGGAAACGTGACGATCGGCGGCGGCGCCCCGGTCGTCGTCCAGTCGATGACCCTCACCATGACGCACGACGTCGAGGCGACAACGGCGCAGATCGCGGCCCTCGCCTCGGCCGGCTGCGAGGTCGTCCGCTGCGCGGTGCCGAAGACCGAGGACGCGGAGGCGCTGCGGACGATCGTCCGCCTCTCGCCGCTCCCGGTGATCGCGGACATCCACTTCAACGCGAGCCTCGCGCTCAAAGCGATCGACGCCGGCGTCGCGGCCGTCCGGATCAATCCGGGGAACATCGGCGGTCCGGAGAAGGTCGAGCAGGTCGTGCGGGCGGCGAAGAAGGCGGCCATCCCGATGCGGATCGGCGCCAACGCGGGCTCGCTGCCGCAGCACCTGCAGGAGCTCGCGCGCCGGGACACCGCCGAGGCGCTCGTCGTAGAGGCGCTCGAGCAGGTCGAGCTGCTGGAGAGGCTCGACTTCCGCGACTTCAAGATCTCGGTCAAGGCGAGCCACGTGCCGACGATGATCCGCGCCTACCGGATGCTCTCCGAGAAGGTGCCGTACCCGCTCCACCTCGGTGTCACGGAGGCGGGGACGCCGTTCTCCGGCTCGATCAAGTCCGCGGTCGGCATGGGCGCCCTGCTGATGGACGGGATCGGCGACACGATCCGCGTCTCGCTCACCGCCGACCCCGTCAAGGAAGTCGAGGTCGCGTGGGAGATCCTGAAGGCGCTCGGCCTGCGGGAGCGCGGCCCGGTGATGATCGCGTGCCCCTCGTGCGGCCGCGACAACGTCGGCGTCGAGAAGCTCGCCGTCAAGGTCGAGGAGCGGCTGCGCGCCTACCCGCAAGCGTTCGAGGTCGCCGTCATGGGCTGCGCCGTCAACGGCCCGGGGGAGGCCGGCGACGCCGACTTCGGCATCGCGGGCGGCCGCGACGTCGGCTTCATCTACGCGCACGGCCGCGTGCTGAAGAAGGTGTCTTCGGACATCCTGATCGACGAGCTCTTCCACGAGATCGACCGCTGGATCGAGGGCGGCATGCACCGCCCAAA
Organism: Gaiellaceae bacterium; assembly: GCA_035640455.1. GTDB lineage: Bacteria > Actinomycetota > Thermoleophilia > Gaiellales > Gaiellaceae > AC-50. Next base: position 8,170 of record DASQWB010000071.1, read on the forward strand.
GCGCCTCAAGATGGCGAAGCCGGCCGCGCTCGCGATGGCGGAGGCCTCGCTGATCCCGCTGGAGTAGGCTCAGCCCACCGGCGTTCTCGCGGAAGGCCTCGCTCCTGCGCCGCTATCCCGTCCCCGAGGTTCGTGAGGTGCGCGACGACGGCCGTCTTGCACCGGGCGGCGGTCGAGCTTCGCGTGGCCGACCGCCACGTCACCGGTGCCGAACGCCGCGCGGTGCGACGGCTCCTCACGTAACCTCAGCCGACAACGTGATCGCCCGGGCCTCCGAGCTGTTCCTCCCGACGCTGCGCGAAGACCCCGCCGACGCGGAGGCGGTGAGCCACAAGCTGCTCGTGCGTGGCGGCTTCATCCGGCAGCTGAGCGCCGGCGTCTGGACGTTCCTGCCGCTCGGCTGGCGCGTCCACCAGAAGGTCGCCGACATCATCCGCGAGGAGCTCGCCGCGATCGGCGCACAGGAGATGCTCGGCCCCGTCCTGACGCCGGCCGAGCTGTGGAAGACGAGCGGGCGCTACGGCATCCCCGAGGTCTTCAAGCTCCAGGACCGGGCGGGACGAGACTTCGTGCTGCCGCTCTCGCACGAGGAGACGTTCACGTTCCACGCGCGCGAGATCCAGTCATACCGAGAGCTGCCGCAGATCCTCTACCACTTCAGCACGAAGGAGCGCGACGAGCCGCGCCCGCGGGGCGGCCTCCTGCGCGTGCGCGAGTTCATCATGAAGGACTCGTACTCGTTCGACCGCGACGACGAGGGGCTCGAGCGCAGCTTCGCGCTGCACGCCGAGGCCTACCGGCGCATCTTCGAGCGCTGCGGCCTGGAGACGTACGAGGTCAAGGCCGAGTCCGGGATCATGGGCGGCCGCGAGTCGCGCGACTACCTCGCGCCGACCGGCTCCGGGGAGAACGAGCTCGTGCGCTGCGAGAACGGCGACTACGCCGCCGACCGCGAGGCCGCACGAGGAGTCCCCAGGGCGCCGGAGTTTCCAGCGGCGCTCGACGCGCCGGAGGAGGTCGAGACACCCGGCGTGGCGACGATCGACGACCTCGCACAGCTCCTCGGGCTGGACGCCGCGGCGACCTCGAAGGCGATGCCGGTCGTCGCCACCGACGGCCGCGTCGTGCTCGGGCTCCTGCGCGGCGACGACCAGCTCAACGAGGAGAAGCTGATGACCGTGCTCGGCAGCGGCTTCCGACCGGCGACGGACGACGAGATCCGCAGCGCGTTCGGCGCGGGGGGCGGCTCGCTGGGCCCGGTGGGCGTCGACGTCGAGATCGTGGCCGACGAACTCCTGCGCGAGGGGCAGTTCGTCGCCGGCGCGAACCGCGACGGGTGGCACCTGCGAGGCGTCCAGGCCGGTCGCGACTACGGGCCGCGCTTCGCCGACATCCGCCGCCTGCAGGAGGGCGATCGCTGCCCTAACTGCGGCGGGCGGCTCTCGATCCAGATCGCGATCGAGGTCGGGCACATCTTCAAGCTCGAGACCTTCTACAGCGCGCCTTTCGAGGCGACTTATCTCGACGAGAACGGGAAAGAGCGCCCGATCGTGATGGGGAGCTACGGCATCGGGCTCGGCCGCACGATCGCGGCCGTCATCGAGCAGCACCACGACGAGCACGGGATCGCGTGGCCCGCGTCCGTCGCCCCGTACGATGTGCATGTGGTCGCGTTGGCGGGGGCCGAGGAGATCGCAGAGCGTGCCGCGGCGGCCCTCGACACCGGCGGGCGGGAGGTCCTCCTCGACGAGCGCGACCTCCGCGCGGGCGAGAAGTTCGCCGACGCCGACCTGATCGGGATCCCGACCCGCGTCACCACGGGGAAGAAGAGCCTCGAGGACGGCGCCGTGGACGTCCGCGACCGCGCGACCGGCGAGGAGCGGCGCGTCGCTGTGGAGGAGCTCTAATGCGCCGCCGCCGCTTCAGCGACGAGCCCTTCGGCCCTACGGTCGAGCGGCTCATGGGCGAGAACCGGATCACCTACCGCGCGCTCGCGGACAAGACGAACCTCTCGGCCGGCTACCTCAACCACCTCGTGCACGGCAACCGGCCGGTGCCGTCGAACGACGTCGTGCAGACGCTGGCGCGTGCGCTCGGCGTCGAGCCCGAGCACTTCCGCGAGTACCGCCTGCGCGTGATCACGGAGCGCCTCGAGGCGATGCCGGACCTCATCGACCGGCTGTACAAGCGCCTCGGGTAAAAGAAAGGCCCCGCTCGCGCAGGGCCTTTCCATCGTGCATCGTCTCGGGCGCTCAGCCCTCGGTCGGAATCGAGACCCCGCAGCTCGCCGCCGCGCCGAAGAGCGCAGGCAGGATCGGGCTGTCGTCCAGGTGGTCGATGCCCTTCCCGTTCCCGAGCACGCCGTCGTTCGGGTTGTTGTGCGCGAGCACCCCCCGGCGGTCGAGTTCGGGTTTGTTCGCACCGGCGACGCCGATTCCGAGCGCGAAGAAGAGCGGCTGGCCGGACGCGGCGTACGCGTCGCTGACGCACTGCGCCTGCTCGCTCGTGAGCGTGATGCCGCCGCCCGCGAGGGTCTGCTGGAGCGCAGGCCCGCTGCTCAGGTCGAAGAGCAGCCACTTGCCCGAGCGCGTCGAGTTCACGAGCCCCTGGTGGGACGACGAGCGCGGATGCAGTCGAACGCGAACGCCGAGCCGGTGATCGTCAGCGCGACGACGACGAGCGCAAGCAGCGCCGAGAAATGGTGCTTCATCAGTCTCCTTCTGTCGAGAGGTTGACCCCGGCCGGACGCTAGCCGAACGTCGTCAGGCTTCTTCGGCCGTGCGGTATCGTGGCCTGAGACGGGGCGTGGCGCAGCCTGGTTAGCGCGCTAGTCTGGGGGACTAGAGGTCCCCGGTTCAAATCCGGGCGCCCCGACTGCTGAAATCCCTGCATTTGTGCCAATGCGCACGACGGGCGCACTCAGCTCATTCGCCGGCAGCAACCTCGTCTTGGATTCGCAGGAGGCGCGCGATGCGACGCGAATCAGGCGTGCAACACCCAAAGGCGCGACATCGTTTTGGAGGCGGTACCTTGTCAAATCGAGAGCTGCGGCACTACACGACTCGACTTCGGCATAGCCGCCGCATGCGCTACCGGACCGCGCGGCTGCTCGTTATCTGGCTTCCGCTGCTGATCTTCCTGTACGCACTGCTGCTTGCCGCCCGCACTCCCTGAAGCTCGGGTCCAGCGCGAGCTCCAGCGCAGCCGAGCGCTGCGCGCATCGGCTCACCGTCAGCGAGGTTTATGTCTTTCAAGTTCCCCCTTTCGGGGGTAGGCCGATCGGCCTATCGCGGCCGATGATGCTTCCCAGCGAGACGCGGAGTTGACGGGTGGGGGTGCCGCAGCCCAAAGCGTCGGGTCCGCCGGTTTTCCTCTCGCCGCGAAGGGCGGCCCCGGACGGCCGCCCTTCGCGTACGTCTCAACTCGAGGCGTCCTCCTCGGCGGGCCAGATCACGCTCGCCATGTGGGGCATGCCCGCCGTTCGAGTCGCGAACGTCAGGTACTCGACCGTCGCCTGGCCGCCGTCGAAGCGCTCGAACGTCACGCGCCCGCGGCCGCCGCGCTCGCGGACGACCTGGTCGACGACCTCCTGACCCTCGACCGTCCGGTCGCCGACCACCGACTCGAGGAGCTCCTCGAGGGTGCAGCCGAGTAGAGCGCACGCGGCTGCGTTCGCGGCGACGTAGTGCCGGTCGTCGTCCCAGACGAGTAACCCGACCTCCGCCGTCTGCACGGTCTCGGCGAGGAGCGTCGCCTGGACGTGCGGCGACGTCAGCAGCTGCCGAGACTCGTCTGCCACTCGACGGTCAGCGTGGCTGCGGCACGATGCGGATGTACGGTCGCGGCGCCTTCCACCCCTGCGGATACGTCTCCTTCGCCTCGTCGTCCGAGACCGAGCCGGCGATGATCACGTCCTCGCCGTGCTGCCAGTTCACCGGGGTCGCGACCTTGTGCTTCGCCGTCAGCTGGAGCGAGTCGATCACCCGGAGGACCTCGTCGAAGTTGCGACCCGTCGTCATGGGATAGACGAGGATCAGCTTGATCTTCTTGTCCGGGCCGACGACGAAGACGTTGCGCACCGTCTGATTGTCGGCCGGCGTGCGCGCCTTCGGATCGCCCGCCGTGCTCGCGGGCAGCATCCCGTACAGCTTGGAGACCTCGAAGTCGGCGTCGCCGACGATCGGGTAGTTGGGCGCCGCGCCCTGCGTCTCCTCGATGTCCTTTGCCCACCCCTCGTGGTCGCCGGTGGAGTCGACCGACAGGCCGATGATCTTCACGTTCCGGCGGTCGAACTCCGGCTTGATCTTCGCCATGTAGCCGAGCTCGGTCGTGCAGACGGGTGTGAAGTCCTTCGGATGCGAGAACAGCACCGCCCACGAGTCGCCGATCCACTCGTGGAAACGGATGCGGCCCTCGGTGGTGTCAGCCTCGAAATCTGGTGCCGTATCGCCGATCTGGAGCGCCATGTCCGTCCCTCCTGTCGCAGTTGGAGGGAGAACGTAGTACCGCTCGGCACCCGTGGCAAGGGGCCGTGCTAGAAGCTCCAGCCGTCGTCGGGGTCGTCGCTCTCCGGCCGCGCTTGCCGCAGCCGCCAGATCGCGAGCGCGCAAAGGCCGGCGAGGACCGGCACGGCGAGCAGGAACCACGGGTCGATGAGGGCGGCCGCGAGCCAGAGCACGACCGCTCCCGCCGCCAGGGCGCCCTTCACCAGGCGCGCCTCCTCGGGCGTGAAGTCGAACGACGGCAGGGAGAACGTGTCGAGGAGACGAGTCGTCGGGTCGGTCACGGTACCTCCTGGAGCTCGGCTCGGCGTGACCGCCCGCCGAGACTTGGCGCTGCCACTCCGCATCGTCCGGCCCCGGCCGGAGGTGCATCCCCCGTTTGGGGCTCGCGTCCGGCCGCCGCCGGTGAGAGGATGCGGCGCGCTCCTTTCGAACCGCTGCGGCATGGCGCGCCTCCGTCCCCTCGTCCTCCTCGCTCTCATGAGCCTTCTCGCGGCGGGGCCTGCCTCCGCCCGTCCGACGGCGGCGATCTTCTACTACCCGTGGTACGGGAGCGCGGCCCGCGACGGCGCCTACCTGCACTGGGAGCAGAACGGGCGCCGGCCGCCGCTCGACCTCGCCTCGCACTACTACCCGGCGCGCGGCCCCTACTCGAGCGGCGATCCCAAGGTGCTGCGGGCCCAGATGCGCGACATCGCGCGGGCGGGCGTCCGGGAGGTCGTGGTCTCGTGGTGGGGCTGGGGCTCACTGGAGGACGTCCGCCTGCCGATGCTGCTCCGCGCCGCCAAGCGGCACGGCCTCGCCGTCGCCATCCATCTCGAGCCGTACGGCGGCCGGACGATCGAGACGCTGGCGGACGATCTCACGCACCTTCGCTCGCTCGGGATCACGGACTACTACGTCTATCGGCCGCTCGACTTCCCGGCGGTGGAGTGGGCCCAGCTCTCCGCGACGCTCGTCGGCGTTCGGCTCTTCGCCCAGACCACGATGGTCGGGTTCGCGAAGCTCGGCGGCTTCGCCGGCGTCTACACGTACGACGTCCTCCAGTATGGAGGCGACTCGTTCGGACGGCTCTGCGGGGAGGCGCACCGCGTCGGCCTGCTCTGCGCGCCGTCGGTGGGCCCCGGCTACGACGCGGCCCGCGCGACCGGCGACACCCGCGTGAAGCCACGGCGGAACGGCCTCACGTACGACGCGATGTGGACGTCAGCGCTCCGCGTACGCCCCGACCTGGTGACGATCACGAGCTACAACGAGTGGAGCGAGGGGACGCAGATCGAGGCGGCGAAGCCGGAGCCCGCGGCCGGCGCGTACCTCTCGTACGACGGCGCGTGGGGTCGCCACGGCCGCGCGGCCTCTCGGGCTTACCTCTGGCGGACGGCTTGCTGGACGGCCGTTTTGGCCGGACGCTTCAAGCGCTGCTGAGCGCCTCTGCCGAGCAGCCGAAGACGAGCGCGGCGAAGACGTCCGTCTCCTCGATGCCACGAAGCGACGGGTGCTCGAGGTCGACCGTCGCGTCGGCCCAGCGCTCGAGCCCGAGTGCCCCCGCGCCCTCGTCGGCGCCGTAGCAGAGCAGCCGCTCGACCGACAGGACGTTCCGTCGGCCACTCTGCCGGCGCGCGATGCCCTCGAGCTCGCGAAGCTCCTCGAGCGGGTCGATGCGGACGTTCGAGTCGGAGCCGATGCAGACGCCGATGCCGCGCTCGCAGATCCGCTCGACCGGCGCGAAGCCGTCGCCGAGGTTCGCCTCCGTCGTGGGGCAGACGCAGACGCGGGCGCCGACTTCGGCCAGCAGGTCGAGCTCCGCGTCCGTGGCATGGGTGGCGTGGACTACCGTCGTCCGCTCCGAGAGGCAGCCCGCGCGGGCAAGCACCTCGATCGGGCGGAGGCCATGCTCCGCCAGGCACTCGTCGATCTCGCGCGGCTGCTCGTCGGCGTGGACGTGGAGCGGGAGGCGTTCGCGCTCGCCGTACGCGCCGATCTCCTCGAGCCAGTCGGGCGGGCACGCGCGGACGGAGTGGGGGGCGAGCCCGACGGCGGCGCCCCCGCCGGCGAGCGCCTCGACCTCGCGGAGGTAGTCCGCGACCGAGGCCTGGCGGAAGCGCTCCAGGCCGCCGCGCGCGTAGGCCGTGTGCAGGAGGACGATCTCGATCCCGGCCGCCTCCGCCGCCGCGACCGCCGCCCCGGCTTCCGCGGTTCCGAGGTAGTGGAACTCGCCGACGGCCGTGTACCCGGCGGCGCGCATCTCGCGGTAGGTCTGCTCGTATTCCTCGCGGACGGACTCAGGGGTCTGCCGCGCCGCGAGCTCGAGCATCAGCTCGCGCCAGGCCCAGAAGTCGCCGCCTTCGGCGCGTCCACGCAGGGCGCGCTGGAAGGCATGGCTGTGCGCGTTCACGAAGCCCGGCAGCGTCAGCCCGTCGGCCACCGCGCGACGCTATCGAATGCCTCGGGCACTTCAATCGTTGTAGCTACTATTCAGAGCCAACCTGAGGAGGATTTGTTGAGCACCCTGCTGCTCGTACCGCTCGAAGACGTCGTGGTCTTCCCGAACATGAACGTGACGCTGCCAGTGGACGTCGGCGGCGAGGATCGTGTCCTGCTCGTGCCGCGGCACGAGAACGCCTACGCGAAGGTCGGCACGGTCGCGGAGGCCGCTGAGCGCGTCCGCCTCCCCGGCGGCGGCCACGCGGTCGCCCTCGTCGGCCTGTACCGCGGCATCGCCGGCGCCGCCCACACCGACGCGCGCGGGCAGCTGCGCGTCGAGGTGGAGGAGCGCCCGGACGTGGAGCCGCCCGCTGCCCGCACGCGCGACCTCGAGCGCGAGTACCGCGCCGTCGTCGAGGAGATCCTCGAGCTGCGCGGCGACGACGGCCGGATCTCGGCCTTCGTCCGCTCGATCAGCGAGGTCGGCACGCTCGCCGACACCGTCGCCTACGCGCCCGAGCTCACCTTCGAGCAGAAGGTCGAGCTCCTCGAGGCCGTCGACGTCGTCGAGCGGCTTGAGCTCGCCCTCAAGCTCCAGCGCGAGCGGCTCGCCGAGCTGCAGGTCCGGCAGCGGATTCGCGACGACGTCGAGTCCGGCGCTCAGCGCCAGCAGCGCGAGTACATCCTGCGCAAGCAGCTGGAGTCGATCCGCAAGGAGCTGGGCGAGGACGACGCGTCCGTCGCCGACGAGTACCGGCGCAAGATCGAGGAGGCCGGGATGCCCGAGGCGGTGCGCGAGCAGGCCGAGCGCGAGGCCGCGCGCCTCGAGCGGATGGGCGAGGCCTCCGGCGAGTCCTCGATGATCCGCACCTACCTCGACTGGCTCGTCTCGGTGCCGTGGTCGAAGCGCTCCGAGGAGCGGCTCGATCCGGTACACGCGCGTGAGGTGCTGGACGCCGACCACGCGGGCCTCGAGGACGTCAAGGAGCGGATCGTCGAGTACCTGGCCGTTCGCAAGCTCCGCCAGGAGCGCGGGATCGCCGAGGACAAGCGCTCCGGCGCCATCCTCACGCTCATCGGCCCGCCCGGGACCGGCAAGACCTCGGTCGGCGAGTCGATCGCGCGCGCGCTCGGGCGCGAGTTCGTCCGCATGTCGCTGGGCGGCATCCGCGACGAGGCGGAGATCCGCGGCCACCGGCGCACCTACATCGGCGCGCTCCCGGGCCGCCTCGTGCGTGCGCTCCGCGACGCCGGGACGATGAACCCGGTGATCATGCTCGACGAGGTCGACAAGATCGGCGCCGACTGGCGCGGCGACCCCTCGGCGGCGCTGCTCGAGGTGCTCGACCCGGCGCAGAACCATTCGTTCCGCGACCACTACCTCGACGTCGAGCTCGACCTCTCCGAGGTCGTCTTCATCGCCACGGCGAACATCTCGGAGACCATCCCCGGGCCGCTGCTCGACCGGATGGAGGTCATCCGCTTCGACGGCTACACGGTCGACGAGAAGATCGCGATCGCCCGCGGCTACCTCTGGCCGCGCCAGGTGGAGCGGAACGGCCTGAAGCCTGAGGAGGTCGCGATCGGCGACGAGCTCCTGCGCACCGTCATCTCCGAGTACACGCGCGAGGCCGGCGTCCGCCAGCTCGAGCGCGAGCTGGGGAAGATCCTGCGCAAGATCGCGACGCGGATCGCCTCCGACGAGGTGGTGGCTCCGGTTGCGGTCGACCTCGAGGTCGTCCGCGACGCGCTCGGGCGGCAGCGCTTCTTCCAGGAGGCGGCCGAGCGGACGGCGGTGCCAGGTGTGGCGACCGGCCTGTCCGTCACCGGCACGGGCGGCGACGTCCTGTTCATCGAGGCCACGGCCATGAAGGGCAAGGAGCCGCTCGTCCTGACCGGACAGCTCGGCGACGTGATGAAGGAGTCGGCGCGGATCGCGCTCTCGTGGGTGCGCTCGCACGCGAGCGAGCTCGACATCGACGACAGCGCCTTCGACGAGCGCTCGTTCCACGTCCACGTCCCTGCGGGCGCGATCCCGAAGGACGGCCCGAGCGCCGGCATCACGATGACGACGGCTTTGGCGTCGCTCCTGACCGGCCGGCCCGTGAAGCACACAGTCGGCATGACCGGAGAGGTCACGCTCCAGGGTCGCGTGCTCCCGATCGGCGGGCTGAAGCAGAAGGTGCTCGCGGCGCACGCCGCCGGCCTGACGGACGTGATCTTGCCCGAGCGGAACCGGCCCGACCTCGAGGACGTCCCCGCGGACGTCCGCGAGGAGCTGACGTTCCACCCGGTCATGACGCTCGACGAGGTGCTGTCGGTCGCTTTGGAGCCGGCGCGCGCCGATGCGCTGCAGGCGGTGTAACCCGGTTCCCGAGGAGGTCCGCCAAGCGGCGGACCTCCTCGAGCGTCGCTGGACGATCTCGATCCTCTACGCCTCCTACGAGGGCGCCGTGCGGTTCAACGAGTTCAGGCAGGCACTCGGGTCGATCCCGCCGGCGACGCTAGCGGCGCGCCTGCTCGAGCTCGAGGAGGCGGGCGTGTTGGAGCGGGCAGTGATCGCCGACCGGCCGCCGCGGGTCGAGTATCGCGTCACGCAGCGTGGCGAGGCGCTCCGGGTGGGGATCGACGCGCTCGTGCGCGCGACCACTCGCTGACTTCAGGCCCCGACGGGGGATGGCGGCCGGCCTGCGTCCCGGCAAGGTGAGGCCGTGGCCGCAAGAGGGATAGCCGCCGCGGCGCTCGTCGCCGGGATCTTCGCTTCCTCCGGCGCCGGGGTCGCCGGCTCCGCAGAGGGACGGATCGCGTTCGTGCTGCGAACGGACGTGAACCGGATCTACTCGATCCGCCCCGACGGCCGAGGGCCGCGCCGGCTCAGCCGCCTTCCGCGCTCACTCGGCCGCGGCGGCGACGTGAAGCCGGCGTGGTCATCGGACGGGCGCTGGATCGCCTTCGCACGAAACGTCCCGCGGAACGGCGGCGACCGCCTCTCGCTGTATCGCGTGCGCGGCGACGGGACGGGCCTCCGGCGTGTTACGGCCGGGTCGGGGACCTTCGACTCCACGCCCTCCTGGTCGCCCGACGGCACCCGGATCGCGTTTACGCGCGCCACGTCGCCGGCCGCGTCGCTCGCCTGGATCTACCGCGTGCGCGCTGACGGCAGCGAGGACGAGCAGCTCTCGGACGGGTACGTCTTCGACTTCTCGCCAGCCTGGTCTCCGGACGGCGCGACGATCGCGTACGCGCACGAGGGCGTCGGGAGGTCGAGGAGCCGCGTCGGCACCCAGGGCCAGCTGACGTTCCGGCGCGAGGACGCTCCACGCGACGAGGCTCGCAACCTCTTCGTCTCCGACCTCGCCTGGTCTCCGGACGGCAGCCGCCTCGCCTTCGTCGGCGTCCGCCAGCCGCTCGGCCGAACGTGCTCGAGGCATCTGAACACGGGGCGTCTCCTGCTCGGGTTGAACCCGGCGAGGCGGTTCGCGCCGCCCGGCTGCGTTCGCCATGGAGACATCTACGTGGTCGGCGCGGACGGGACGACGGGCCTCGTCAGGCCTCACAAGCTCCCGCGCGGACGACCGGCACCCGAGCTGGTCTCCGGACGGGAAGCAGATCGTCTTCTCGAGCGGACGGCCGTCGCGCTTGTACGTGGTCGCGGCTACCCGCGGCGCTCCGCGGCTCCTGTTCGCGCCGCAGCGAGGCCAAGCCCTCGACCCGGCGTGGGGCCCGGCAGCCGCACGCTGAGTCGTATCCTTGGGCGCGGATGGCGACCCGAGCCGTTCCCGCGCCGCTTGCGCAGCTGCCGAACGCGCTGACGCTCTTCCGGCTCGTCCTGATCCCGGTCTTTGTCGGGCTCGTCCTCGCCTCTGACGAGGGCCACAGCTGGCCCGCCGCGATCGTGTTCGGCGTCGCAGCCGTCACCGACCAGGTCGACGGCTTCCTCGCGCGGCGGTGGCGGGTCGAGTCGCAGTTCGGGAAGATCGCCGACCCGCTCGCCGACCGGCTGATGATCGATGCGGCCGTGATCCTGCTCTGGCACGCGGGGCGCCTGCCGTGGATCGCGCTCGTGATCCCGGCGCGTGATCTCGCGCTGCTCGCCGGGTACAAGGTGGCCGTGAAGCGCGGCTACGAGCTCGAGGTCAACCTTGCCGGCAAGGCCGCGACGTGGCTCCTCTACGCCGCCCTCGCCCTCGCGATGGTGACGCACAAAGGCGACGACTGGCCGCTCTGGATCTTCTGGGCCGGCATCGCGCTCGCCGTCGTCGCCTTCGTCCAGTACGCCGTCACGGCACGCAGGGAGACGACGCCGTGAAGACCGTCGTGATGGCCGGCGGCGAGGGAACGCGGCTCCGCCCGCTGACCTCGAACCAGCCGAAGCCGATGGTCCCGATCGTCGGCAAGCCGTGCATGGAGCACATCCTCGAGCTCGTCCGCGCGCACGGCTTCGAGGAGGTGATCGTCACGGTCGCCTTCCTGCCGCAGGCGATCCGCAGCTACTTCGGCGACGGCGAGTCGCTCGGGCTCACGATGGAGTACTCCGTTGAGGAGTCGCCGCTCGGCACTGCCGGCTCCGTCCGCCTCGCGAGCGACCGCCTGGACGACACCTTCCTCGTCATCTCGGGCGACGCGCTCTGCGACATCGACCTGCGCCGGCTCGTCGACGTCCACCGCGAGAAGGGCGCGGCGGTCACGATCGGGCTCAAGTCGGTCGACAACCCGCTCGAGTTCGGGATCGTCGTCACCGACGACGACGGACGCGTCGAGCGCTTCCTCGAGAAGCCGTCGTGGGGCCAGGTCTTCTCGGACACGATCAACACGGGCATCTACGTCCTCGAGCCGGAGGTCATGCGCCACGTGCCGACCGACCGGCCCTACGACTTCTCGAAGGAGCTGTTCCCGCTCTTGCTCGAGATGGGCCGCCCGATCTACGGCCACGTCTGCGAGGGCTACTGGCAGGACGTCGGCGACCTCGACCAGTACCGGCAGGCGAACTTCGACGCGCTCGACGAGCGCGTGCGCCTGCGCATCCCCGGCATCCGGCTGCGCGGGAACATCTGGGTGGGGGAGGGGGTCGACATCGAGGACCTCGAGCGCATCGAGGGGCCGGCCTTCGTCGGCAACTACTGCCGCATCTCGCCCGAGGCTTCGATCGGCGCGTACGCCGTGCTCGAGACGAGCGTGACCCTCCGCGAGGGCGCGCGCATCGCCCGCTCGGTCGTCGATGCTTCGTCGTACCTCGGCCAGAGCGCCGTCGTCGAAGGCGCGATCGTCGGCCGGCGGTGCGAGATCCGGCCGCACGTGCGCATCCACGAGGGCGTTGCGATCGGCGACGACGTCCTGGTCGGCGCCGAGAGCGTCATCGCGCCCGGGGTGCGGATCTACCCGTACAAGGAGGTCGAATCGGGGGCGCAGATCTACGAGAGCCTGATCTGGGAGTCGCGTGCCTCGTCGCGGCTCTTCGGCAAGGACGGCGTCTCGGGCCTCGTCAACGTCGACGTCACGGTCGAGACGGTGGTGCGGCTCGCCACCGCGCTCGGGACGGCGCTCCGGCGCGGATCCCGCGTGGTCGCGAGCCGCGAGTCACCGGCGGCCTGCCGCATGATCAAGCGGGCCATGATCTCCGGCCTCAATTCGACGGGGGTCGACGTCGCCGACCTGCGCGTGCTCCCGGCCGCCGTCAGCCGCCACCTCCTGAAGACGCACGGTTACGAGCTCGGCTTCCACGTCGGCACGAGCTCGGTCGACCCCGAGGTCGTTCAGATCCGCTTCTTCGAGCAGCCCGGGATCCAGCTCACGGCGTCGATGCAGAAGGAGATCGAGAAGCACTACACGCGGCAAGAGCTGCGGCGTGTCGCCTACGACGAGGTCGGCTCGGTGACCTACCCGGCGCGCGTGCGCGAGAGCTACGCGCAGGATCTGCTCTCGAGCCTCGACGTCGAGGCGATCCGCAAGCGCGGCTTCCGCCTCGTCGTCGACTACGGCTACTCGGCGGCGTCGTTCGTCCTCCCGCTCGTCCTCGGGCCGCTCGGGGTCGAGGCGGTCTCGGCGCACGCGTTCGCGGCCGAGCGCTCCGAGCCGAGTCCCAGCGAGCGGCTCCAGGAGTCGATCGCCCAGGCGCGGCGGCTCGTGGGCGCGGTCGGCGCCGACCTCGGCGCCGTCTTCGATCGGGCGGCGGAGCGGCTATACCTGATCGACGAGGGCGCGGAGGAGATCCCGGTCGAGCAGGCGCTCCTCCTCTTCCTGCGCCTGATCGGCTCGAACGGCCGCCGCGGCAAGCTCGCGTTCCCGGTGACGGTGACGAGCCGCGTCGACGAGCTCGTCCAGGACAGCGACCTCGAGGTCATCCGCACGCCGGCCTCGCTCGCCGAGCTCACGCAGGCGGCGGCGGAGAACGACGTCATCTTCGCCGGCGCGGTCGGCGGCGGCTACGTCTTCCCCGAGTTCCTGCCCGCCTACGACGCCGTCGCGAGCCTCTGCAAGCTGCTCGAGCTCCTCGCGCCCATCGAGCGGCCGCTCTCGGCGCTCGTCGCCGAGCTTCCCTCACCGACGCTCGTCCACGAGGAGCTCCGCTGCCCGTGGGCGATGAAGGGGCTCGTGATGCGCGTCCTCACCGAGCGGCTCCGCGACCGCGAGCTCGACACCCTCGACGGGATCAAGGTCTTCGACGAGCGCGGCTGGGCGCAGGTGCTTCCCGACCCGGACGAGCCGATCGTCCACCTGTACGCCGAGGGAGCCGATCCGGCCACCTCGCGGGAGCTCGCGCAGGAGCTGCGCGCCCTCGTCGAGGAAATCATGGCCGGCGAAGCTGAAGAGGCTGTAGCTAGACCCTAAAGCTCAGGTTGACCCCTGAGCCTGATGGCTGCTTTACTGGAGCCACCCCCAAGCGAAAGGCACCTGTGGACCAGTTCGAGATGCCCGATCTCGCCTCGCTCTCCGACGGAGAGCTGAAGGAGCTGATCGACGAGCTGATGAAGGAGGAGGCGGAGGTCTCGTATCGCCGCCGGATCCTGCACGGCAAGATCGACATCCTGCGCGCCGAGCGCAACGCCCGGCTGAAGAAGACGGAGGGGAGGAGCATCCTCGAGGAGGTCGACGTCGATCGGCTGACGGAGATCCTGACCTCGAAGTCGCCGCCGCCGAATCCCGAATGACCCACGTTTACTGCCCCGAATGCGGCTTCCAGAACCCGGAGTCCGCCAACTACTGCGCGAAGTGCGGCGCGCTCCTCGTACGCGACAGCGGCGCCGAGACGACGATGACGTACCTGCCCGACGAGGGCGACGACGACGTCGCCGAGGCGCTCGAGGACCTCGGCGTCAAGGGCCCGGCGCTCGTCGTCCGCTCCGGCGGCGGCAGGACGGGCGAGACGTTCCGCCCCGAGGGCGATCGCACGACGATCGGCCGCTCGCCGGACTGCGACATCTTCCTCGACGACGTCACCGTCTCGCGCAAGCACGCGGTGCTGGTACGGCGCGACAGCTCGTTCTTCATCGAGGACCTCGGAAGCCTGAACGGAACCTTCCTCAACCGGCGGCGGATCGAGTCGGGCGAGCTCGGCGACGGCGACGAGCTCCAGATCGGCAAGTACCGCCTGACCTTCCTGCTGAAGTGACCGTCACCGAGGCACCCGCCGCTACGCGCTTGCTGACGATCGGGGCCGTCTGCGCACGGCTGAAGGCCGAATTCCCGGATATCTCGATCTCGAAGATCCGCTACCTCGAGGACCAGGGGCTGCTCTCGCTCCGCCGGACGCAGGGCGGCTACCGGCTCTTCAGCGAGGAGGACGTCGAGCGGCTGGAGACGATCCTGCGCCTTCAGCGGGACGAGTTCCTGCCCCTGCGCGTGATCCGGCAGGAGCTCTCCTCGCCCTCCGGCGGCAAGGACCGCAAGCGGGCGCGGCCGCTCGGCCTCGGCGGGCCGGAGGACGGCCTCGACCTCTCGGAGCTCTGCCGCCGGGCCGGGATCAGCGGCGAGCTGGCCCGCGAGCTCGAGGACTACGGCCTGCTCGAGCCGCGCTCGGAGGACGGCGAGAAGCGCTACGGCGAGGGCGACGTCGACGTCGCCCTCGCATGCTCGCGGCTCGCGCACTTCGGCATCGCTCCCCGCCATCTGCGCGCCTTCCGGACGGCGGCGACGAGGGAGGCGGGCCTGCTCGAGGCGGTCGTCGCGCCGGCGCTCCGCGCGCGGAACCCCGAGCGACGAAAGGCCGGTCTCGAGGAGCTCCAGGAGCTGGGCGAGCTGGCCCAGGAGCTCTCGAAGCTGCTCTTCTGGCGCGACCTGCGGCAGCTCGCCTCGGCGTGAGCGTCGACCTGAAGGAGAAGGTCCGCGACGTCCCGGACTTCCCGCAGAAGGGCGTCGTCTTTCGGGACATCATGCCGCTCCTCGCCGATCCCGAGGCGCTGCGGCAGACGATCGAGGAGCTGGCGTCCTGGGCGAGGAGCAAGCAGCCGGACCTCGTGCTCGGCGCCGAGGCCCGCGGCTTCATCCTCGGCCCGGCGATCGCCTACGAGATCGGGTGCGGCTTCGTCGCCGCGCGGCGCCCGGGCAAGCTGCCGCCGGAAACCGTCAGCGCGACCTACGCGCTCGAGTACGGGCAGAACGCGCTCGAGCTCCACCCGGAGATGATCGGCCAGGGGTCGCGTGTCCTGATCCACGACGACGTGCTCGCGACGGGCGGGACCGTGGAGGCGATCGGGGGCCTCGTCGAGCGGCTCGGCGGCGAGGTCGTCGGCTGCGCGTTCATCATCGAGCTGACCTTCCTCGGCGGCCGCGAGCGGCTCTCGAAGTACGACCTGCACGCGCTCATCGAGTACTAGCACAGCGTTTTTTGACTTCTGAGCCTGCCGCTCCTATACTCGCGGCCTTCGCTCAGTGATCTATCGTCGTTAAACCGTTCCGGCAACCCACACGGGGGGAAAATCGGTGTCGGGTTCGGTCGATGTCACGCGGCTCGTGCTCGGCGGGATCTTTCTCGTCGCGGGCGCCGCGAAGCTCGTTTACGGACGGCGCTTGGTCGAGACCCTGACCCTCGGAGGCTTCGTCCCGCTCCGGCTCGTGCGGGCGGCGAGGTGGCTGCTTCCCCCGGCCGAGTTCGGAGTCGGCATCGTCCTCGTCCTGAACCCGGTGCCGCCGCTCGCCGGCGTCCTCGCCGCCGCGCTCCTCCTCGCCTTCTCGGCGTCGGCGTGGTCGGTCGTCCGGAGCGGGGGCGTGTTGCCGTGCGCCTGCTTCGGCGGCGGCAAGTCTTCCCTAGACCGCGGGACGATCGTGCGCAACGCGATCCTCGTCGGCTACGCCGTCTGGGCGGCGACCTCGAGCCGCGCCTCGCTCGACGCCACCCTCGACGCGCTCCGTCCGCATTCCGGGCGCGCGCTGCCGCTCGCGATCGACGGGCTGGCGCTCCTCCTGATCCCCTTCGTGGCCGGGAAGGCCGCGAGCCTCTGGAGCCGGGCGCACGAGCTCGCCGACGAGCAGATCGTCGAGCGGGTGCGCGCCCTGCCCCGAGGAGCGGCATGAGCGGCGCCTGGATCGTCGCCTTCGCGCTGCTCGCGAGCCTCGTCGGGCTGCTCGCCGTCCTGTTCTTCGCGCTCGCGCGCTTCGTCGCCGCGCTCGCGACGAGGCTGCCGCAGGCGATTCCCCTCGAGCTCTCGCAGGGGCCGCCGGTCGGCTCCCGCCTCGACGAGCTCCTGCTCCCCGATCCGGTCGCCAGGCTCGTCCGCGGCTCGAACGGCGACGCGCCCGACTCCCTCGCCCTCGTCTTCCTCTCCACCTCGTGCGCGGCCTGCCAGACGATGGTGAGCGCCTTGAACCGCTTCGCCCGCGACGAGCGAGGCCTGCGGCTCGTGACCGTTGTCTCGGGCCGTGGCGCGGAGGCGGAGCGGATGGTTCAGGCGCTCGCGATCCGGAACCGGCTCCTCGATCCCGATGGCGCCGCGGCGCGGGCCTTCGGCGTGTCGACGGTGCCGTTCGCCTTCATGTACGAGCAGGGCGCGCTCAAGGCGAAGGGCGTCGTGAACGACCGCGACATGCTCGAGAACCTCGCAGCCGGCCAGACCCGCAAGGAGGGCGACCAGCTCGTCGAGTCGTTCGCCCGTGCGCATGGCGAGCACTGAGCTCACCACACCGGTGGAGACCTCGGCGCCGGCCACGGCGCCGAATGTGCCGCCGGACGTCCGCCGGCGCGCGGTTCTCTTTACGGCGGTCGCGGGCACGATCCTCGGGCTCGCGCTGTGGCCGCTCGGGTTCTCGAGCCTCTGGGCGCTCGTCTCGATCGCAGCGTTCCTCGCCGGGATCTCCGACATCGGCGGCGGGTGAGGACGGTCGCTGATCGGAACGATCACACCCCTGGTCGAGGAGGTGCGGCAAAAGAGAGAAAGGACGGGCCCGGCGGAGGTGGCGCTCATGTACGTCCTGAGCTCCCTCGCCGGCGCCGCCGCTCTCGTGGCCGCCGCGCGGGCGCTTCGGCTCGGAGCTTTCGCGCTCCTGCCGGCGGACGTCGGCGGCAGGGAGCTCGTCGTCCCGATCGTGATCGCGGTCTCCGCCTGCTACGCCGTCGCGGTGATCGCCTCCTACCGCCTCCCGCGGCTGATGTGGAAGCGGCAGGTGCCGTTCGTCTGGCGCACGCGCTTCGGCCCGTTGCGCGCGTCCGTCGCGTACTCGGCCGTGCTCGGGGCCGGGATCTTCACCCGCATCAACTCGCCGGCCGTCTACCTGGTGCCGATCGCCGCGCTGCTCGCGCCGTCGTGGCCGCTCGCGCTCGTCCCGGGATTGCTCTACGCGTTCGCCCGCGCGTCGATCGTCGCGGTCGCTTCGATCGCCTTCTCGGAGAGGTACTACCGCGACTGGGACGGGCTGATGGGGTGGATCAGCTACCAGCGGCGCATCTGGACTGCGGTACAGGGAATCGTGCTCGCGAGCGCGACCGTCGCCGGACTGGCGATGGCAATCTCGCAAATCGGGGGGTGAGGCCGGCGGACGAGCCATGACGCTCTACTCGCAGCGTGATCGAAGGGGGGTGTGAATGACCGACAAGATCGCCGAGTGGGTCGACGAGCGAAGCTCGCGGAAGGGCTTCCTCTCGCGGACCGGCAAGGTCATGGCCGGCGTCGGCTTCGGCTTGCTCGCCGGGGCCTATCGCCCGGAGGTCGCCGGTGCGGTGCTCTTCTGCTGCAGCGGCGCACCGCAGTGCCTGGGCTGTCCCACGAGCCAGAACTCCTGCCCGTCGGGCTACTCGTACACCGGCTACACGTGGAGCTGTTGCTGGGACAACGTCGTCGTCTGGTGCTGGGACTGCTCGAACGGCAGCAACCTCTGCATCTGCAACAGGCGCACCGGCAACGTGTGCAACTGAGCCGTCGAGGACGGGCCGCCGCCCTCGAAGCGGCGGCCCGTCCTGCTCTCCGGGGCCGCCGCCTTCATGGGCGGATGCCCCTAAAGGCGGTTTTAGCCGCCGTCCGGGCGGCCGATTACAACGGCACCGTGTACGACGCGCTCACGAGCCGGTACACCTTCGCCTGCCCCGTTCGCGGCGAGTCGCAGGTCAGCCTCTCCGCCTTCCGCGAGCTCCGGCGGCTTCCCGGGGCGTCGCATCCGGCCGTCTTCCACGTCCGCTTCAGCTGCACGTGCGGCGACGACCACGACGGCCTCGTCTCGCACGACGAGCTCGACTGGGCGCCGCTCGGCTTCGGCGCCGGCCTCTTCCTCAACCTCATGACGGCGCGCCTCGAGCCGGCCGCCGCCGAGCTCGCCGACGCGGCGCTGCGACGGCTCGAGGCGGGGGAGTGGCCGTGGAGCTTCTTCTGCTACCCGGAGGAGCGGCCGCGGCCCGTCTTCCCGTCGGCCTTCGTGCTGCTCGCGCCGGGCGACCGCTCGGTCGGCGTCGCCGTCCGCTGTCCCTCGTGTGCCCGGACGTCCGTGAACCTCGTCTCGACGACGCACGTCGACGTGCCGTTCCACCACGACGCCGAGGTGGGGGTGGTCGCACACGTGTTCGGCGACGACGCGGTCCGCACGTTGGATGCCTTCTGCGAAGAGCTTTACTCGTCGAGCTTCGACGCGCGACGCCTGGACCTATAGGCGGTTGCGGCGAAGTTTCGAGCGGGTCGACCGCTCGTTTCAGACGGACGCGCGGGAAACCCGCGCGCCCTGATACCGGCACCGCAAGCGGTGCCTCGGTAACCGCGGGCCCGTCTGAGCCGTTACCTCAGTGCGGGACTACCCGAACGAGGTGATACGCATGTACGGATTGGCAAGAGCCACGACGACGCTGCTCGCGGCGGCTGTCGCCGGCTTCCTGCTCTGGCTCGCGAGCCAGCTCTCGAACAACCACGAGGGCGGCTACTGGGCGATCATGGGCCTGCTCGCGGGAGCGGGGCTCGTGATGGCGCTGTCGCAGCTGCTCGGCGGCTGGACGAAGTGGGGCCTGCCGCGGCTCTCGGCCTCGGTCTTCCTCTTCGCCTTCGTCCCGGTCGCGATCGTGTCCCTGTGGGTGATCGTCGCGGGCGAGCCCGCCAACGCTTGGCTGCACCGGCACGTGCTCGCGTGGTCGAGCGACATCCACGTGCGCGGCGTCGTGAACGACGTGATGAGGTACATCCCGGTGCTCGCCTTCGGGACGGGCCTCGTCTTCGGCTTCAGCTTCGACACGACCGGGCAGACCGCGCGTGAGCCGGTCGCTCGCCGCACGGGCGTTGCCCCGGCGCCGGTCGAGGATCGCACGGCGGCCGACGAGCCGGTGACTGCCGAGCGGAGGACCGTTTCCGCCGACCGCACGCGGACCCGGGACGGCGAGTACGTCGGCGCGCCCGCGCCCGAGGCGCCGCCGAGGACGCGAACGCCCGAGTAGATGCGGCACGACAGGATGTCCACGAGCCGCCCTCCGGGGCGGCTCGCTCGTGTCAGGGATGAAGCGGAACCGCCCGCCCCGTCGATAGCACGAGAGCATGACCGCTACCGCACCAGACCCGCATCCGAACGGGCGCGGGGCGGTGCTCCTCCTCGAGCACTGTGCCGCGATCCAGCGCCTCGACGACCCGCGTCCGCGTGCGTACGCGCGGCTCGAGGCTGCGGTCGGCGGTCGCCTGGCGCGGCTCCTCGTCGACGCCCTCGTCGGCGATCAGGGACCCTCGTCGCGCGAGCTCGTCGGCTGACGCAGCTCCTCCTCGCCGAAGATCCGGACGAAGAGGAAGATCGCGCAGAACGAGAGCCCCGCGAGGATGACCGCAAGCGCACGCGTCGTGCCGACGGCGACGAGGCCGAGGTAGACGTAGAAGCCGAGGGCGGCCGCCCACAGGAACGCGGAGACGCCACGGTCGACGCTCGGTGGCCGCAGGTGGGGCACAGGAGGATCCTAGGGCAAGCGCTCCCTGTCGATCTCGACGACCTCGGTCGGCTGGATCGCCATCCGCTCGTCGTCGGTGCGGCGCCGGGCGTCCTCCACGGCCTCGTGCGTGAGCCCGGCGCGCTCCCGGGCTCGCTCGTCGAGCTCGCGCATCCGCGCCCGCAGCCGCGCGACCTCGGCGTCGTCCTTGCGGAATGCCGCCGCGCCGAGCTCGAGCTGCGTGCGCTCGAGCTCGACCCGGAGCGCCGCGAGCTCCCTGCGCGCGGCGAGGAGCTCGCGGCCGGCCCGCGACCAGGCGCCCGCCGATCCGGCGGCGAAGCCGAGCCAGTCGCGGAGGCGCTCGGCGAGGCCGACCGCCGTCCGCGACGCGGCGTCGCTCGGCCTGAAGCGTCGCGCCGCCTCCACGAACAGGCTCGCGAGGACGAGGCCGCCGAGCGTGACGACTGTTCCGAGCACCCAGTGGCCGGTGGCGAGCGCGAGCGCGCCGACGGCCAGCGCTACGAGGCCGAGACCGAGCGTCGCGAGCGGCGGCATGACCCCGAACAGGCGCGGCTCGACTCGGTCGAGCGTCAGGGAGCCCGCTTCGGCGGCGGCTACCGGATGGCCACAGCTCGGGCAGAAGCGTGCTCCGACCGGGAGCGGGTGGGTGCAGCGGGCGCACGCTTGTTGCACGGGTGCGCTGTTCCCGGCCCGGCGCAGTCGGAATCCGGGGGTGGCGCGCTTCGAGGTTCCTGCCAGGCGCTGAGGGAACCTTCCGGTTCCCTCAGACGTCCTTCCCCCTGGTCCGCTTCGCGGACAGACGCCGCGTCGGACCATAGTTTCGCCGAGCCGGTAACGCTTTCGTCCACCGCTCCTGCTGACCTTTCGCCTTGGCCTTGCGGCCTTCTCGTACGGCCCTCAGGTTCGGTTTCGACCTACTCACGCCCCGTGCTCGGCGCAAGCGGCACTCTAGGGAGGTGCAAGTGGGTGTTCAAGACCTCTGGAGAGGCAGAATCCGCAATTTGCGAAGTTTTCAATTTTCCACATTTTCACAGCCGATCGTGCAGCCTGTGGAAAAAGCCGGAGAAGCGGCTCAGGGCGCGTAGCACCAGATCGCGCGTCCGTTCCGCTCCACGCGCGAGGAGGACCTGAGGTGCCAGGCCTTGATCAGCGCCAGCGGGACGGTGGGAGGGCAGATGTCGCCGCCGGTGTCCCCCAGGTCGCGCCAGGCCCCGCCGACCGGCCGCCGGAAGAGCTCGGGCTGGTCCTGCGTCCCGAAGACCGGAATCGAGAAGTCGGCGAAGGCATACTCGCGGCCTCGGTAGCGGCCGTAGTACGTCGTCCCCCGAAGCGGGCCTTTGACCCGGCGCGGAGGCAGCTTCCGGTGCGCGGCCAGGAACGCGTGTCGAAGCGCCGAGCTGACCTGCGGCGTGACGACGAGGTTTCGCGCGCCACCGCCCGCGAGCGAGGACAGGGGGACGGCGAGCACGAGGCCGACCGCGAGCAGGGAGAGGAGGGCCCGTCTCGTCATGCGCGCCTCAACTTGACATAACGCCCGTTATCGTGCATTCGGCCGGCTCAAGAGGTCGCTCCCGATCCCTCATCGGGCGTAAGCACGCTTCGCACTCCGATTGCTGCCCAACCGACCTCGGTCGTCAGCCGCGAGCCTCGCATGCGCGAGTAATCCTCGAGCACGGGCTCGATGGCTTCGCCGATGCGGCGACACTGATTGGCAAGCAAGCTGCGAACGGTCTCTCCACGGCGCGAGCTCCGCATGCTCTCGGCCCAGCTCTGGACCACCGTCGGGCGAAGCAGGTCTTGGAGGTCGAAGATGCGCACTCGTTCGGCTCCGTCGAGACCGTCTTGATACCGCTCGGGGACGTTCAACAGTCGTTCACGCATCTCCGTAAGTGCCAGCGCGAAGCGCGTGACCGCCTCCGGATCCTCCGTCCACGTCGCCGTCGGAGCTTCGCCGATCCAACGCTGGAGGAACTCCCACGCGTCGACCGCTTCCTCCTCCACGACTTCGTGTAACTGGGCGTAGGTGGAAACCGCGAAGCTGATGATGTAGGCAAGGGCACGCTCGATTGCCTGGCCGGCGGCTTCGCGCATCGGCCGCCGCCGAAGCTCGCGCTGGTACTCGTGGTGACGCTCCCGCTCTCGCTCAAGAAGACGATCGATGACGAAGACCGCCAGGAAGAGGCCGGTCCATTCGGCGATGAAGTTAGGCAGCCAGTCGTTCGCCCACGTGTGCGACCGGAACGCAAACCACACGACGGTCGTCCCCACGGAAAGAATCGCGAGCAACACGGCGAGCCGCTGAGAGATAGAGCGAAGCGGCTCAAAGGCGAGCTGCCGTGCAATACGGAGCGAGGTAGCCAGCGTCTCACCCTGCCTGGAATCGGTGGCGCCGCACGATGTTAACACCGGGCACGGGCGCGGCCAATCGGCGGCTCAGCGCAGGAGAAAGCCTTCGCTCAAGGGGTCGCCGTCGGCCAGGACGAACTCGTGCCGGCCCGTCGGATAGGCCGAGCCTTCGACCTCGGTGACGACCGCCGGACGGCCCGCGACGTCGGTCGTCGCGACCACGCGGCCGACGAACTCCGTGTCGACGATCGAGACGTGGCGGAGCGGCTCGCCGACGCCGATTCGGCCGGCGGCGTGCAAGAGCGCGAGCCGGGCCGACGTGCCGCTCCCGCACGGCGAGCGGTCGACCTCGCCGTCGGCGAAGACGGTGACGTTTCGCTGCTGCAGCTCGGGCGCCTCCGGCTCCTCCTCGTAGAAGACGACGCCGTAGAGCCCGCGGAGCTCCGGCTCGAGCGGGTGCACGACCTCGAGGGCCGCCTCGACCGCGGGCCGCAGCTCGCGCTGGAGGGCGATCAGGCGCGGCAGGTCGGCCGCGCGCACGCGGAGGCCGAGGTCGCGGACGTCGACGGAGCCGTAGAAAGCGCCGCCGTACGCGACGTCGAGCCTCACATCGCCGATCTCGAGGCCGGTCGCGAGCACGAACGACGGCACGTTGCGGAAGCGGACGGATACGACGTGTCCGTCACGGCACGCCGCGACGCACGGCAGCCGGCCCGACGGCGCATCGACGACGACTTCCGGCCCGGCGACGACGCCGGTCTCGAGCGCCCACGTGACGAGCGCGATCGTGCCGTGCCCGCAGGCCGTCGAGTAGCCCTCGTTGTGGAAGAAGACGACGCCGAGGTCGGCCCCGTCGTCCTCCGGCTCGGTGACGAAGCAGCCGTACATGTCGGCATGCCCGCGCGGCTCGTGGACGAGGAGCCGGCGCACGTGGTCGAGGTGCTCGAGCGCGTCGCGGCGCTTCTCGAGGATCGTCCGCCCGCGCAACGGCCGCACGCCGCCGGTGACGATGCGGAACGGCTCGCCGGCGGTGTGGTAGTCGACGGTCGAGATCGCCTCCACCGCACGAGCGTAGCGTGGTGTAAGCGCTGCTCCTGTGGAAAGATTCGAATGCGCCCGGCGTCCGCCGGGGACGAACGAGCGAGACGCCGACGCCCGACCGCAAGCAGACACCCGCCGAGCTCGCACGGGAGCTCGGGATCCATCCGAGCACCCTCAACGTCTGGCTGCGCCGCACGTTTCCGCGCGCCAAGGGCCAGCGTGGGCGCCGCTGGGTCCTGACGGACGAGCAGCGGCGCGCCGCGTATGCGCACTTCGGCCGGCGCCGGAGGGTCCCCCGCCGCGACGGCCCCGCACCCGCCACGCCGCCCTTCGTCACGTCGAACGGCGCGCGCCGGAACGGGTTCGGGCCGCCGAACGGCAACGGTTGGAACGGCCAATGGGCACCGCCGGCGGGAGACGACGACCTGCCGCCGCGCATCCGCCGCCGGCGTCTCCGGCGGCGCCAGCAGGCCCACCGGCTGCCGCACCGCTTCGCGCTCGCACTGCTCGTCCTGCCGCTCGTGATCGTCGGCGGCAGCATGGTCGCGGCCGCGCTCGGCGGCGCGGCGGCGGTCGAGTCGACCTGCTCGCTGAACGCCCTCCGCCCGCTCCGGATCGGCGAGAACTCATTCGTCTTCGCGTCCGACGGCTCGCTGCTCGGCTCGATCCCCTCCTCCCGCAACCGGCAGCCGCTGAAGCTCCGCGAGATGACGCGGTGGATACCGAAGGCGACCGTCGCGATCGAGGACCGGCGCTTCTACGAGCACGGCGGCCTCGACTACAAGGGCATCCTGCGCGCGGCCGTCACCGACATCCAGAAGGGCACGTTCGCCCAGGGCGGCTCCACGATCACGCAGCAGCTCGTCCGGAACCTCTACATCGGGAACGACCAGCGCACCCTCGAGCGCAAGCTGCGGGAGGCCTGCCTCGCGCTCCGGCTCGCGGCGTCCTGGTCGAGGAACCGCGTCCTCTCGACGTACCTGAACCAGGTCTACTACGGCAACCACGCCTACGGGATCGAGGCGGCCGCGCAGACGTACTTCTCGCGGAGCGCCCGCCGCCTGAGCCTGGCGCAGTCGGCGCTGCTCGCTGGCCTCCCGCAGGCGCCCTCGGTCTACGACCCGTTCGACGAGCCGAAGGTCGCGCTCAAGCGGCGGAACGACGTCCTGCGGGCGATGCTCGACTCGCACTACATCGGGCCGGCGCAGTTCCACAGTGCCGCACGCGAGCCGCTCGGCCTGAAGCCGGGGAGCATCTACACGCGGATCAGGCAGCCGTACTTCTTCAGCTACGTCGAGCAACAGCTCGTCGACGGCTACGGCGCGAGCCGGGTCCGAAGCGGCGGCCTGCGGGTGAAGACGACGATCGACCCGCGCCTCCAGCATGCGGCCGAGCAGGCGATGAAGGACCACCTGCGGGTGCGGACCGACCCGGCGGCGGCGCTCGTCGCCATCGACCCCCGCACCGGGAAGATCCGCGCGATGGCGGTCGACGTGCCGAGCGGCGAGCGCCTCCAGTTCAACCTCGCCGCACAGGGCCATCGCCAGGCGGGCAGCGCCTTCAAGCCGTTCACGCTCGCGGCCGCGATCGAGAACGGGATCTCGCTCTCCTCGACGTTCAACGGCCCGCCGGGGCTGATCATCCCCGATCGCCGCTGCTACACGAACAACGGGCCCTGGGACGTGCACAACTCGGCCGACGAGTCGGCGGGGACGATGAGCCTCATGGAGGCGACCGCCCACTCCGTGAACACGATCTTCGCCCAGCTCGCCGTCAAGGTCGGCCCTTCGGAGGTCGTCAAGTGGGCGCACCGCATCGGCATCGGCTCGCCGCTCCAGCCCGTCTGCTCGATCACGCTCGGGACGCAGCCCGTCTCGCCGCTCGAGATGACGTCCGCCTTTGGGACCTTCGCCGCGCACGGCATCCGGCACCATCCGCAGTCGCTCGAGCTCGTGCGGGCTGCGAACGGGCGAGTCCTGACGGGAGCGGTCCCCTCGGGCTACCGCGTCATCCAGGCGAACACCGCCGACCTCGTCACCGCCGCGCTCCAGGGGGTGGTCACGCACGGAACCGGGACGGCCGCGAACATCGGCCGGCCGGCGGCGGGCAAGACGGGAACGGCGGAGAACTACCAGGACGCGTGGTTCTGCGGCTACGTGCCCCAGCTCGTCACTTGCGTCTGGGTCGGCTACCCGCACCGCGAGCTCTCGATGCAGTACATCGAGGGCTACGCCGCCGTCTTCGGCGGCACGATCCCCGCCTCGATCTGGCACGACTTCATGACCCAGGCGGTCGCGAAGCTGCCCGTCGAGGAGTTCCCCACGGCCTACGACCACGGCGTCGCGGTCTCGGGCGGCGGCTACACCTCGACGACGCCGTCCTATGGGTACACGCCGCCGGCCTACACGCCGCCGACGACGTCGACTACCACGACGACGCCGCAGGCGCCGCCTCCGCCTCCGCCCCCCGCGGCCTCGCCGCCTCCGCCTCCGCCGCCTCCCCCACCCCCGCCGCCTCCACCGCCGCCTCCGCCACCCCCGCCGCCGCCCCCGGAGCCGCCTCCGCCGCCGCCTCCGCCTCCCCCACCTCCGCCGGAATGAGACGTGCGGCAGGCGCAAGACTGGGGTAGGGTTGACAGCGGAGCGGGTTTCAGGTGTCTGACGAGGCGGGAATGAACCGGCGCGGCATGGTGGACCTCATCGAGAGCGTCCTCGAGAACGAGGACCTCCGCAGCCTCATCGAGTCCGCAGAGCCCACCGGCTCGATCCGCCAGGTCGACCTCGCCGAGTTCCTCGAGCTCCATCCGCTCGACCCGCTCGAGACCGACGCGCTCTACCGGGAGCTCGACCAGCGCGGGATCGAGGTCGTCGAGGAGAAGGAGCGCGAGCCGCCCCCGCCGCCGCTCGTGCAGCAGCTCTCCTACGAGACGACGACCGACGCGCTCCAGCTCTTCCTGCGCGAGGCCGGCCGCCACGCGCTCCTGACCGCAGCGCAGGAGGTCGAGCTCGCGAAGCGGATCGAGCGCGGCGACGAGGAGGCGAAGCAGCGGATGATCCAGTCGAATCTCCGCCTCGTCGTCTCGATCGCGAAGAACTACCGCAACCAGGGCCTTCCGTTCCTCGACCTGATCCAGGAGGGGACGCTGGGCCTGATCCGCGCGGTCGAGAAGTTCGACTGGCGCCGCGGCTACAAGTTCTCGACCTATGCGACTTGGTGGATCCGCCAGGCCGTCGCACGCGCGCTCGCGGACAAGGCGCGGACGATCCGGATGCCCGTCCACATCGTGGAGCGGCTCCAGAAGATGAACCGCGCCGAGCGGCTGCTCTGGACGCAGCTAGGCCGGGAGCCGTCCCTCGAGGAGATCGCCGAGGAGGCGAGCCTCCCGCTCTCGCAGGCGCACGAGGTGCTGGCCGCGGCACGGGCCTCGACGAGCCTCGACCAGCCGGTCGGCGACCAGGAGGACGCGGTCTTCGGGGACTTCGTCGCCGGCGACGGACCGCTTCCCGAGGACGAGGTCGAGGTCTCGCTGCGCAGCCAGGCGCTCTCCGCCGCGCTCGCCTCGCTCCCGGAGCGGGAGCGGCGCGTGCTCGAGCTTCGCTACGGGCTCTACGACGCCGAGCCGAAGACGCTCGAGGAGATCGGGCGCCGGCTCGGGCTCACGCGCGAGCGCGTGCGCCAGATCGAGCTCGACACGCTCAGGCGCCTCGCGACGCTGCGCGAGATGCAGGCCGTCGCGACTTAGGTACTTCCAAGGCCGAGCCGTCGAAGAGGAAGCGGGCGCGGGGCCCGAGCTCGGCGAGCGCGAGCTCGTAGGCGTCGTCGAGGCGCGCCGGGCGGGTCTCGCGGTGGCCGTCCGAGGCCACGACCTGCGCGAGCCCGTCGCGGAGAAGCCACCAGCCGAGCTCCTGGCGCTCCGGGCCGTGGCGGCCGAGGAGGCTCGTCGAGTTCACCTGCAGCGGCCAGCCGCGCTCGGCCAGGTCGACGGCGAGCGCAGGCCGCCGCAGCACGGCCTCGGTCCGCTCCGGATGGGCGATCAGCGGCGTCAGGCCTGCCGCCTCAACGTGCTCGGCGAGCGCGAGCAGGAGGTCGGCGGAGCCGGTGAACGGCACCTCCATGAGGACGACGTCGAGGCCCTCGAGCGCGTAGCGCCGCGGATCGAGGTCGAGCAGCGCCGCGATCGGCGTCAGCTCCCAGCCGAGGCGAACGTCGACGCCCGTCCGCCGGCGCAGCTCCTCGACCCGCTCGGAGACGACCTCCTCGCGCGCCTCGTCCGGCGGGAGGTGCGCGGCGACGTGCGGCGTCGCGAAGAGCGTCCGCGTGCCGTGCTCTGCAGCAGCGAGGCAAAGGGCGGCGCCTTCGGCCATCGACTGCGCCCCATCGTCCCCAGACGGAACGACATGGCTGTGGACGTCGACGAACCAGTCTGGGGCCATGGCCCCCAGGCTAGCGGCTAGCCGCGGAGGTAAAGCTCGAGGTCGGGCGCGACGGTCCGCAGCTCGCGCAAAGCCCGCGCCTCGAGCTGCCGGACGCGCTCGCGGGTGATGCCGAGGACGGAACCGACCTCCTCGAGCGTCTGCGGCTTCCCGTCCTCGAGGCCGAAGCGAAGCGCGAGCACGCGCCGCATGCGCGGGTTCAGGTGCTGGAGCGCCTCGGCCAGCTCGGCCGTACGGAGCCGTTTCGCCGTCGTCTCGTCGGGCTGGTCGGAGTGGACGTCCTCGATCAGGTCGGCGTAGAGGCTCTCGCCGTCGCCGACGGGCGTCTCGAGGCTGACGGGATCCTCGACGAGCTCGAGCAGCTCCTCGACGCGCTTCGCCGGGAAGCCGCTCTCCCCCGCGAGCTCCTCGATCGTCGGGTCGCGGTTCAGCTTTTGGCCGAGCACGCGCCGCGCCCGCATCACGCGCCGCACCTGCTCCGCGACGTGGACGGGCAGGCGAATCGTCCGTCCCTGGTCGGCGAGCGCCCGCGTGACGGCCTGCCGGATCCACCACGTCGCGTAGGTGGAGAGCTTGAAGCCCATCCGGTAGTCGAACTTCTCGACCGCGCGGATCAGGCCGAGGTTCCCTTCCTGGATCAGGTCGAGGAGGGGCACGCCGGCCTTCGTGTAGTTCCGCGTGATCGACATCACGAGGCGGAGGTTCGCCTCGATCAGCCGTCGCTTCGCCGCCTCGTCGCCCTCGTCCTTGCGGCGGGCGAGTTCGCGCTCCTCGGACGGCGTCAGGAGCCGGCCGTCGCCGATCTGCCGCACGTAGAGCTTGAGCGGATCCTGCGTCTGCGTCGCTGCTTCCTCGGCTTCCTCGGCTTCGGCATCGGGCTCGTCGAGGTCGGGGAGCAGCTCCAGGCGGGGCTCGACCTCGTCGTCGGGCTCGGAAGAGGAGGGGATGGGCTCGGGGAGCGGCCGCGGCTCCATCGTGCCCGCTTTATCGGCCGACCGGGAAGCTCGGCCTTAGCCCCTGCCGTACTCAAAGGAGGGATCGAGCGCGCCGCTGAGAATGCTCCGACGGTTCCCGACTAACTTCCGCCGGGATGACTCGTCGGAGACCTCAGACGGGTCACGGCGGGGTCAACCTCGGAGCCGTTCCGTCCGAAGAGGTTCGGAGGATCTCGAAGATCGTGTGCGGCATTGCCGGATACAGCCTGAGCGTCAAGTCGAGCGTCGACCGCACGCTCGCCGCGCAGGCCCTGCTCGCCGGGATCGCGGAGCGCGGCGCCGACGCCGCCGGCTATGCCTACCGCACGGCCGGCGACGGCCGCGTCCGCGGCCACAAGCAGCGCTCCGGCGCGAGCGCGCTCCTCGAGGCGATCGAGCTTCCGCGCGAGGCGACCGAGGCGCTTATCCACGTCCGCGACTACACCAAGGGCCACCCGACGATCGAGGCGAACAACCACCCGATCCGGCACGGCGCGGTCGTGGGCATCCACAACGGCGTCATCTTCAACGACGAGGAGATCCTCGACCGCCACGGCTTCGCCCGGGCGAAGCCCGAGATGACCGTCGACTCGGAGGCCATCTTCGCGCTGGCCGAGCACGCCCACGGGAGCGCGCGGGTGCTCGAGGAGCTCCGTGGCTCGATGGCGTGCGCCTGGCTCGACGAGCGACGCCCCGACCTGGTCTTCGTCGCCCGCGGCGTGAACCGGCCGCTCTGGATCGCCACCGCCCGGCACGAGCGGTTCTTCGCGTCGACGCCGCAGGCGCTCGAGCTCGTCGAGCGCTACACGGGCGTCCGGCTGCGCAAGCGCGAGGTCGCCGAGGGAACGCTCGTCGCGCTCTCGCGCGGCAACCAAGCCTGGAGCGAGCGCTTCCGCCCGGACCGCCGCTTCGAGGAGCGGCAGCTGCCGGCGGTGCGCGCCCCCGACGAGGGCGCGTCCTGCCTGCGTCGCCTCGCGACGCTGGTGGCTGCTCCGACCTCGAGTTAAGGCGCCGACTCGGCGGCGCCGACCGTCAGGACGCGCGGGCTCTGCCGGTGCGTCCGTCTGAAACGACCGGTCGAGCCGATGAGCTCATGCCGAGACCGCCTCTAAGCGATCCGCCCGTCGATCTCGACGGGCACGTCGAGCTCGCGCAAACGCTCTCGGATCAGGAACTGGAACGTCGACCACGCGCCGCGGCGGGCGTCGAACATCCGGTAGACCTGCCACTCGGTGAGGAGGGTCGGGTCCTCCCTCCTCGCGTCGCTCCAGTCGGAGAACTTCGGCAGTCGGCCGAGCCGGCGGGCGAGCTCGGCGCCCTGCTCCACTGCCCGCTCGAGGCGCTCCTCCCCGACCGGCACGTCGAAGCCGGCCTCGCGGAGCGCGTTCGTCAGCGAGCCGAACGTGTGCCAGTAGAGCGACTTCGAGGGCATCGACCGCTTGCGCGCGTCGATGTCCTTCGCCGAGGGCGGCCGGCCGAGCTCCTCGCCCAGCTCGCGGAGGAGTCCGAGCAGCTCGGCGCGCGTCGCGAAGCGGCGCGGGACGAGGCCGGCCTGCCGCTTGGCCGCGTTCCAGCTGCCAAAGTGCTCGATGACCGTCTGCGGATGCACCGTCGTCTGTGGATCGGCCGCGAACTCGCGCATCGTCGGCGAGCGCCCCATGCGCTCGGCGCAGGCGCGGAGCTCGTCGAGGATCTGCTCGTCCGTGTAGCGCTTGCGGATCCCCGCCTGGAACGACTCGAGCGCTTCGCGATCGATGTCCGCGATCGCGCGATAAGCGCCCTTCTCACTGGGCATGCAACCAGGATAGAGCGAATTGAGAAAAATGCAAGTAAAGCCGCTCAGCTAGCGACGAGCTCCGGCACGGCCTCCTCGGATGGGAGGATCCGCTCCAGGGCGGCGACGCAGCGCGGGCAGAACTGGCTGCCGGCGGCGTGACGGAGCTCGTCGAGCGCATCGGCGGAGGGCCGGGCGGCCCGGTAGATGCGGGTCGTCAGCATCGAGTCGAGCGCGTCCGCGACGTGGATGATGCGGGCGCCGAGCGGGATGTCCTCCCCCTCGAGCCGGTCGGGATAGCCGGTGCCGTCGAAGCGCTCGTGATGGTGGCGGATCGCCGGCACGGCGTCGTCGAGGAAGCCGAGCCGGTCGATGATCTGCGCGCCCTCGTCGGCGTGGCGGTGCATGAGCGCCCACTCGTCGGCGTCGAGCGAGGCCGGCTTCAGCAGAATTGCGTCCGGAATCGCGAGCTTGCCGATGTCGTGGAAGAGCGCGGCGTGGCCGAGGAGGTCGAGCTCGGCCTGCGAGAGCCCGAGCTCACGGCCGACCGCAAGCGCGAGCTGCTGCACGCGGCGCGAGTGGCCAGCCGTGGACGCGTCGCGGGCGTCGACGGTCGCCGAGAGCGACTCCATCGCCGCAGTCGAGCGCTCGCGGAGGAGCCGGTTCGCCTGCTCGAGCGAGACGTTCTGAAGGTGGATCGTCTCCGCCGCCTGCCGGAGCTTCTGGGCGGCGCGTTGCGTGTGGGTGAGGTAGGCCTCCCGCGTCGTGCGGATCAGGAGCAGCGGGACGGCGAAGACGGCGAGCGCGTACGCGCCGACGAGGTCGTAGCCGAGCGCCATCACCCCGCCCACGAAGCCGTACGCGACGTAGTGCGGCAGCAGCCAGGCGAACCGCTCGCGCCAGACCGTCCACCGCCGCTCGTGGCCCTCGATCGCGAGCGCGAGCGAGACAAGCGCGTTGTTGAGGACGAAGTAGGCCGTTCCGGCGGCGAGGCCGACGAGCGGCGTGGTGTGGTCGGAGCCGGCTAGCCGGCCGGCTGCGAAGACGCCCGCCGCCGAGAGCGACGCGAGCGAGAGCGCGCCGATGTTGAAGAGCACGTGCTGGAGGCCGAACCGCCGCGCGCTCCACTCGACGGCGGTGATCGTCACCGCGAGCGGCAGGGCGACGCGCGGCCCGAAGAGCGCCGCGCCTGCGAGCGCGCCGACGGCGCTGACGGAGATCGAGCCGACGTCCGCCTCGAGCGCGAGCGCCTGGCTGAAGCCGACGAGGCCGACGACCGCGAGGAGGCCGAAGAGGTCGTCGTGCCCGGAGAGCAGGAGGCCGAGTAGCCCGGCCACCACCCCGAGCGAG
The DNA here is from genome assembly GCA_035640455.1 of Gaiellaceae bacterium. GTDB lineage: Bacteria > Actinomycetota > Thermoleophilia > Gaiellales > Gaiellaceae > AC-50. The sequence continues at coordinate 40,347 of DASQWB010000071.1, forward strand.
CTGACGGCACCGACGAGAAGCGCGAGCCGGCCGGAGAGCGCGAAGAAGCGCGGGCCATGCGTCTCGTGCCGGCGCCCCCGCCGCTCCTCGGCCGGCTTCGCCGCCGCGGGCGGCGGGAGCGGAGCCGCGTGCTCCCCGTCCTCGGGCACCGCGACGAGGCGGGGCGGCCGGTCGGAGCTCATCAGAAGCGCGTCGGAGCTGGCGCCGAGGACGCGATTCCGGCCCTGGAGCTTCGCCCGGTAGACGGCGAGGTCGGCCTGGTGGATGAGCTCGTTGGCGTCGTGCCCGTCCTTGGGGAAGCCGGCGACGCCGAGCGAGACGGTGGCGCGGATCGGCTCGCTCGAGGTCTCGACGTCGAAGGGCTTCGCTGCGACGGCGCGGCGGATCCGCTCCGCGATCTCGATCGCCTCCGCCGGCGGCGTCTCGGGCAGGAGAATGCTGAACTCCTCGCCGCCGAAGCGGGCCGGCACGTCGTAGTCGCGGAGCTGGGCGCGGAAGACCTCGGCGATGCCCTTGAGGACGGCGTCGCCGGCGAGGTGGCCGTAGCTGTTGTTGATCTCGCGGAGCAGGTCGAGGTCGGCCATGATCAGCGAGAGTGGCCGCTTGAATCGCTCCGCCCGGGCGAGCTCCTCCGCGAGCGAGGCGGAGAAATGCCGCGCGTTGAAGAGCCCGGTCTTCGGGTCGACGCGGGCTTCGGCCTGGAGCTGCGGCACGGCGAGCGAGCGGTGGATGAGGACGAGCGGCGCGAGCGCGAAGGGGATCAGCCAGGGGTTCAGGCGCCAGAAGGTCGCGACGCCGACGCCGAGCCCGGCGAGGACGAGGTCGGTCGAGAGGCCGTCGAACGAGAACAGACCCGTCTCGAGGAGCGAGTAGCCGCGCGCGAGGTTGAGCATGATCGCGAGCAGGAGGTGGTTCAGGACGACGAAGACGATCGCCGCCGCGACCCCCGCGAGCGCGTCGCGCGCCTGCGTCGAGCCGATCAGGTCGGACCGCTCGACCGCGTGGGCGACCGCGTACGCGGCGAGCGCGTTCAGCGTGTAGTTCGCGATGTTGAAGCTCTGCACGTACCAGGCCTTGCGGCTGTTCAGCCACTCGGGCACGTGCTGGACGAGCGCGAGCAGCGCGACGAGCGGCGCCGGCAGGAGCAGGATCGCCGGGATGAGGAAGACGTTCGTCGTCTGGAAGCCATGGTTGCGCGGCGTCTGGACGGTGAAGAGCTGGGCGACGGCGGCGCACGAGGAGAGGACGGCGAAGGCCGCCCACTCCCCGCTCGAGGCGCGGACGTGCGCGAAGAGCGGCGCCGCGACCGCAGCGGCGAGCGCCATCACGACGCCGCAGTAGAGCATCGCGCGCGGCGTGAGTTCGCGGACGGGCGGCCTCGTGCCGCGGCCGCCGATCGTGCCGCCGTCCGTGACCGCGCTCATCGCCCGCTCGCCTGACCCTGAGCGCCCACCGTCATCTCCGTTCCGTCCGCAGACCGCGGTGCACGGTACCCACCCCGTACCGGCAAGGCATCCCCCGTTCGCGGGAAGCCCCGCTCCCCTCTAGGGCAGGGTTCCCGACGGAGGAGCGAGGTCCGGATCGGCCAAGATCAGCGCCTTGTCGGTCGGGCTCACGAGGTACGCGCTCGGTGTCGAGCTCGCGTCGCCCTCCGCCGCGTCTGCCCAGGTCGTGTCTTCGATCGCCCCGTCCGACCAGCTCGCGTCCGACCACGACGCGTCGCTCCACGACGCATCCGACCAGCTCGCATCCGACCACGTCGAGTCGCTCCACGACGCATCCGACCAGGTCACGTCCGACCAACTTGCGGTCGACCAGCTCGCGTCGGACCACGACGCGGCGTCCCACGCCGCGTTGCCCTTGACCGCGTTCTCCCAGCTCGCCCAGTCGAAGACCGAGCCGCCGGCCGGGTCGGCGGTCAGGAACTGGTCGAGCGAACGGTTCGGGTTCGGCGGCGCCGAGACGCCGGCCGCCCTCCAGGCGTCGAGCTCGCCCGCTCCGATCGAGCCGGCCGCTGCGTTCGGGGCCGTCCGCGTCGTGAGGAGGAGCGCGCCCTTGACCTGGTCCGGCGTCCACGTCGGATGCCGCATGAGGATGCTCTGCGCCGCGGCGGCGACGACCGGAGCCGCGAACGAAGTGCCGGAGAGCTGGATGTAGCCCGGCGCGGTCACGTTCAGCGGCTTCTCCGCCACGAGGGTCGCCGCGGGCGAAATGGGGCCGACCATGTAGCGCCCCGGAGCCGCGAGATCGGGCTTGAGGAAGCCGTCATAGGTGTAGCCGTAGGCCGAGAATGGCGCCGCCTTGTCGTTGCCGACCCCGACCGTCCCGCCGAGGTCCAGTGCACCGACGGTGATGACGAACGGGTCGTTCCCGGGCGCGTAGCCCATTCGCACGGGCTGTCCGGTGCCGAAGTTGCCGGCCGCAGCCACGACCACGACCCCGCTGAGCCAGAGCTTCTCGACCGCCTTGTCGAGGGGGTCGTTCACGAAGTGCCCCGGCGTGGCCGAGTGCAGCGAGAAGTTCGCGACTCGGATGTTGTACTTCGCCTTGTTGGCGAGGATCCACTGGCAGGCGGCGACGACGTCGCTCGTCAGCGCGCGGCCCTTGTCGTCCATGACGCGGATCGAGACGAGGGGGGCGCCGGGAGCGCCGCCGGCGTAGCCGGGAGCCGAGCCGGCCGCGATCCCCGCCACGAACGTCCCGTGTCCACGGCCGTCGCCGACCGCCGTCGGGGTCAGCGAGCTCAGGTTGACCTGCGCGAGCACCCGGTTCCCGAAGTCGGGGCGAGTCGTGTCGATGCCGGAGTCGACGATCGCGATCGCCGGACCCTGCGGCTTCGACGAAGGAGCGGGCCAGAGCGCGGCGTCGCCGGACTCGTAGGGCCAGAGCTGGGTGGACGAGTAGCCGGTGACGCTGCCGCTCACCTGGACGAGCGCGTCCGACGTGACCGTCAGCCCCTGCGCCGCGGCGAGCTTCTTGATTGCGCTCGCCGGCAGGTCGACGGCGACGCCGCCGACGAGATCGAGGCGCTTGCGCAGCGAGCCCAGGCCCGCGACCGCGTTCTGCGCCGCCGAGGCGCCGCCGGTGCTCTGGACGATGACGTGGAGCTTCGCCTCGGGCGTCTTGTCGGCCTTTACGAGGAGGCCGGGCGCGACGTACGTCCCGCTGCCGTTGGCGGCCCAGGCCGACGTGGCCGGGACGAGGAGCGCGAGCGCCGCAGCTCCGACGACGACGCTGCAGCCGCGGCGGCCCCAGGTCGTGCTCGGGCGGGAGCCTCCGTTCGGGCCCTTGCCCCAGAGCGTGCTCGCCCTGGCACCGTGACCGTGGGTGACCTGGTACATCCCTCTCTTCCTGTCCGCGCCTCCCGGCGAGAGGCGGGGCCGCAATCGCAAGCCAGACGTCAACGTAGGAGCAGCCGAGCGGTGCTACCTCCCCCGTTCGGGGAGGGGTACCCGATTTCCCTCAGACGAGGGATCGGCGGGGTCGAGACGGCGTTCCCTGGCCTTTCGCGTACGCTCGGCGCGTGCGCGCCCCGATCCCGCTCCAAGCGGAGATCCTCGCCGCCCGCGCGGTCGGCGGGCTCTCCCGGCTCGCCGGCGCCGGCGGCGGCACGACCCTTCCCGGGAAGCTCCTGTGGAAGCTCGACCCCTCGGCGGTCGACCGGCTCGCAGCGCGGCTGCCGCTCGGAGCGGCGCTCGTCTCGGCGACGAACGGCAAGACGACGACGGCGGCGCTCGCCGCCTCGATCCTCGCGCCGCGCGCCCGCCTCGCCCACAACGCCTCGGGCGCGAACCTCGTCTCCGGCGTCGCCTCCACCCTCCTCGCGGCGAACGACGCGGAGCTCGGCCTCTTCGAGGTCGACGAGGGCGCGCTCCCAGAGGTTGCGCTCCGCGTGCGGCCGCGGGCGCTCTGTCTCGGAAACCTCTTCCGCGACCAGCTCGACCGCTACGGCGAGCTCGAGCTCGTCGCCGAGCGGTGGCGGGCGGCGGTCGGGGGCCTCCCGCCCGAGACCGCCCTCGTCGTGAACGGGGACGACCCCCAGGTGGGCGATCTCGCGCGCGAGCGCCCCGGCGCGCTCATCTTCGGTCTCGACGACCCGCGGCAGGCGCACCCCTCGCTGCAGCACGCCGCCGACTCGAAGTACTGCCTGCGCTGCGGGACGCCCTACGAGTACGCAGCCGCGTACGTCGGCCACCTCGGCGACTACCGGTGCCCGAAGTGCGGCCACGCGCGACCCGAGCTTCACGTCGTCGCCCGCGCCATCGAGCTCGAGGGTCTCGAGCGCGCGTCGTTCGACCTCGTGACCTCCGCGGGGACGGCGTGCGTGCGCCTCGCGCTCCCCGGCCTCTACAACGTCTACAACGCGCTTGCAGCGGCGTCGCTCGGGCTCGCCCTCGGCGCGAGACTCGACGAGGTGCGCCACGGCCTCGAGCGCGCCGGCGCCGCCTTCGGCCGCTTCGAACGCATCGCGGTCGGCGACAAGCGCCTGCTCATGCTCCTGATCAAGAACCCGGCCGGCGCGAACGAGGCGATTCGCACGCTCGTCGCGGGCGGCGCGCCTACGCTGGCTGTGATCGCCCTCAACGACGCGACTGCGGACGGGAAGGACGTCTCGTGGATCTGGGACGTCGACTTCGAGCCGCTCCTGGACGGGCTCGAGCGCCTCGTGGCGACCGGCGACCGCGCCGCGGAGCTCGCCCTCCGCTTCGCGTACGCCGGATTCGACCGGGCCGCGATCGACGTCGTCCCGCGTCTCGAGGAGGCCCTCGACCGGGGGCTCGCGGCGACCCCGCCCGGCAGCGAGCTCGTCGTCCTCCCCACCTACACGGCGATGCTCGCGCTGCGGAGGATCGTCGCGCGCCGCGGCTTCGTCCGCCCGTACTGGGAGGCGGCCGCGTGAACGTCCGCGTCGGCCACCTCTATCCGGACTACCTCAACATCTACGCCGACCGCGGGAACATCGCCGTCCTCGCGCGGCGGGCCGAGCGGCGCGGCCACCGGCTCGAGGTGTCGGCGATCGGCATGGGCGACCCGGTCCGGCCCGGCGAGCACGACCTCCTGTACATCGGCGGCGGCCAGGATCGCGAGCAGCTGCTCGTCGCGCGAGACCTCGCCGCGAAGGCGGCCGAGCTCAAGGAGGCCGTCGCGGGCGGAGCCGCCGTGCTCGCGGTCTGCGGCGGCTACCAGCTCCTCGGGCGCGGGTACCGCGGCTTCCACGGCGAGGACATGCCCGGGGTGGGCCTCCTCCCGCTCGAGACCGTCGCCGGCGAGCGGCGGATGATCGGCGACGTCCTCCTCGAGTGCGAGCTAACGCCGGGCGAGAAGCGCACCCTCGCCGGCTTCGAGAACCACGCCGGCCGGACGCGCCTCGACCCGGGCGCGACGCCGCTCGGCCGCGTCGTCGCCGGCTTCGGGAACGACGGCGAGAGCGGGTACGAGGGCTGCCGGCTCGGCCGCGTCGTCGGCACGTACCTCCACGGGCCGCTCCTGCCGCGGAACCCATGGCTCGCCGACTGGCTCCTGGCGCAGGCGCTCGCGCACCGGACCGGTTCAGCCGAAGCGCCTCACCTCCCCCCGCTCGAGGACGCGCTGGAGACGGAGGCGCACGCCGTCTCCGCGCAACGGGCCCACGATCGCGGTGGCCGCTTCTGAGCGAGCCGGCCTGGACGGACGCGGACCGCTGGCGCAGCCTCCGCGACGGCACCGCCTGCCCGATCTGCGCCCGCGGCGGTCCGCTCGACCTCGTGGCCGAGTTAAGCGCCACGTGGGTGTCGGCTCCCGCCGCGGCTCCGCTCCCCGGCTACGCCTGCGTCGTCAGCAAGCGCCACGTCGTCGAGCCGTACGAGCTGCCCCCGGAGGAGCGTGCCGCGTTCTGGGAGGACGCGCTCGTCGTCGCCCGCGCCCTCGCCTCCCTCTACGAGCCGGTGAAGATGAACTACGAGATCCACGGGAACGTCGTCCCGCACCTCCACCTCCATCTCTACCCCCGCTACGACGGCGACCCCTACGGAACCGGCGTGCTCCGCGCTCGCGAGAACTCGTTCACGCGCACCGCGCAGGAGCTCACCGCGATCGGGGACGCGGTGCGAGCCGGAGCTCCAGCTCGAGCTCGTGGGCGATCGGTATTCCGTGCGCTCCGCGCTCCGGGATCGACGGCTTGAGGTGGCGGCGTGCCTCGGTGACCGCGTGACGATGGAAGGCGACGATCTCCATCCCGAAGCGCTGGTAGAGCTCGAGCGCGCGAAGGTTGTCGTTCGTGGTGACGAGCCAGAGCCGCGAGCAACCCGCCTCCGAGGCGGCGCCGCGAACGGCATCGAGGAGCGCTCGTCCGACGCCGCGCCCTTCGCGCAGGCTCCGGATCGTCACCAGCTCGCACTCCTCGCCGCGCACCGCGTACGAGGCGAGTCCGGCCGGCTGCCCGTCCAAGAGAGCGACGAGGCCGGGCAGGTCACTCGGATCGACGAGCTCCCCGAGCCGTGCGACGAGCGGCTGCGACCAGCTCGCGGCCTCGACCTGGACAGCCCACGCCCGGTCGCTCTCGGTGAGCGGTCGGACCTCGATCATGGATCTAGGGCGCCCAGAGAGCGCCGAGGTAGACGGCGGGGTCGCCGGGCTGCCAGCGGCGCAGGAAGCGCTGGATCGGCGGGTGGAGGACGACACCCTCGAGCTCGTCAACCGTGAACAGGCGATGCCCTTGCACGGCGGCGTCCTGCGAAGTCGCCGCCTCGAGCGAGCGCCCACCGAGGTCGCCAGCGAAGATGATGTGGACGACGTGCTTCGCCGCGAAGCTCCGCACTGGCGCGATCGAGTCGACGATCGCGACCGGCCCCTCGACCGGAAGCTCCTCGTCGATCCCGATCTCCTCCGCGAGCTCGCGGTGGAGCGCGTCGACGAGGCTCTCGCCCGAGTTCACCCCGCCGCCGGGGAGGAGCCAGTACTCCTTCCCGGGCTTCTCGTGGCGGCAGAGGAGCACGCGGTCGTGCCAGCGCAGGATCGCGGAGACGCGGATCCGCGGCTCCGCGGTCATCGCGTCGACGAGCCGAACCCGCGCACGCCGCGCTCGCTCGCCGGGAGCTCTTCCACCTCCTCGAGCTCGAGCTCCGCGACCGGGACGACGAGGAGCTGCGCGATCCGCATCCCGGGCTCGACGACGAACGAGCGCTCGCGGTCGGTGTTCAGCAGGATCACCTGCAGCTCTCCGCGGTAGCCGGAGTCGACGAGGCCCGGCGTGTTCACGATCGTCAGGCCGTTCCGCGCGGCGAGCCCCGAGCGCGGCTGGACGAAGCCGGCGTAGCCCTCCGGGATCGCGACCGCGAGCCCCGTCGGCACCATCGCGCGCTCCCCGGGGCCGAGCTCGACCCGCTCGCAGGCCGCGAGGTCGAAGCCCGCATCGCCGGTGTATGCGCGCGCCGGCAGCGCCGCGTCGGGCCGCAGGCGCCGGATCGGAAGCTGGATCACGCGCGGGAGCGCGCCCGCGCGGCGTGGGCCTCCGCGACGAGGTACGGCGCGAAGCGGCGCAGCTCGCGCCGCGGGAGGCGGGCGCGGATGTAGACGCCGTCGGGCCCGTCCTCGCGCTCGTCGATCGGGGCCCCGAGCGCGTAGAGCTCTGCGAGCTTGCCGCCTTCCGCGTGCGGCAGCAGCAGCCGAACGGGCTCGAAGCGGTCGGCGAACCGCGCCGCGAGCCGCGCCCGAAGCTCATCCAGGCCCTCTCCAGTCAGCGCGGAGACTTGCAACGCGCCCGGGAACCGATTCGCAAGCCGTCTCCGCGCCAGAGTGTCGACTGCGTCGACCTTGTTCACGACGAGCTCGATCGGCAGCTCGCCCGCGCCGATCTCGCGGAGCACCGCGTCGACCGAGCGCACCATCTCCTCGAGGCGCGCCTCCGGTACCGAGCCATCGACGACGTGCAGGACGACGTCCGCGACGAGCGTCTCCTCGAGGGTGGCGGCGAAGCCCTCGACGAGCTGGTGCGGCAGGCGGCGGATGAAGCCGACCGTGTCCGTCACGAGGTAGCGCCGCCCGTCGTGCTCGAACCCGCGCGTCGTCGGGTCGAGGGTCTCGAAGAGCCGGTCGTCGACGGAGGCGTCGGCGCCAGTGAGCGCGTTCAGGAGCGTCGACTTGCCGACGTTCGTGTACCCGGCGAGGGCGATCGTCGGCGCCTCCGTCCGCCGCCGCTCCTGCCGCCGCGTCTCGCGCTGCTTGCGCAGCGTCTCGAGCCGGCGCCGCAGCAGCGCGACGCGGCGGCGCGCGATCCGGCGGTCGCTCTCGAGCTGGGTCTCGCCCGGGCCGCGGGTGCCGACGCCGCCGCCGAGCCGCTCGAGGTGCTGCCACAGGCCGCGCATCCGCGGCAGGTTGTACTCGAGCTGCGCGAGCTCGACCTGGAGCTTGCCCTCGGCGCTCACCGCGTGCTGGGCGAAGATGTCGAGGATCAGCTGCGTCCGGTCGACGACGCGCGCCTGGAGGGCGTTCTCGAGCGAGCGCTGCTGCGTCGGGTCGAGCTCGTCGTCGACGACGAGCACCTCGGCGTCCGCGTTGCCGTATGCCTCTTCGAGCTCCCGCAGCTTCCCCTTCCCGACGTACGTGCGGGCATCAGGCCGCGGCCGGTGCTGGACGAGCTCGCCCACGGGCTCGACGCCCGCGGTCGCGGCGAGCTCGCGAAGCTCGGCGAGCTCCTCGTTCGCGTCGACCCCAGGCGCCAGCACCGCGAGAATGAATCCCCGCTCCGGCTGCGCGCCCGGCGCGGGATCGGGCTGACGATGACTCACGCGGAGAATTATGGCTCCGACGGCAATCGTTCGTAGTCCCGCCGCTTCGATCGGTCGGTTCAGACGGACGCGCGGGAAACCCGCGCGTCCTGATAGTCGGCACCGCAAGCGGCGCCGACGGATAGCTTCCCGTCGTGCGGATTTCCCCGACGCTGGCCGAGATGGCGACATACCCGTTCCTCCAGCTCCACAAGGCGCGGGCCGAGCTCGAGCTCGGCGGGAACGCCGTCATCGACTTCGGCGAGGGCAACCCGAACGAACCCACCGACCCACTGATCCGGCAGGCGCTCGTCGAGAACCTCGGCGAGCGGTCCAGGTACCCCCGCGCGGCGGGTCTACCGGAACTGCGCGAGGCCGCGGCGG
>DASQWB010000072.1:0-6676 GCA_035640455.1 Gaiellaceae bacterium
CGAGGACGAGGTGGAAGTCGTCCTCAAGGCGCTCACCGGCGGCGGGACGCAGATGCCCAAGAACTGGAACCGGCGCTTCAAGCACAACCGCGACAAGATGAAGACGGGCGACATCCTCGAGCTGGCCGAGGTCGTCCGGAATCTCTCGCTTCGCGACCACGAGAAGGGCCTCTCGACGGGCGAGAAGCAGATGTTCGTGAAGGCGAAGAAGATCCTCGCCAGCGAGCTGATGTATGCCAAGGCGATGGACGAGGACGAGGCGGCGGCCTGGCTCGACGAGGTGCTGGCCGACGTCGGCGCCGGCTCGAACGGCAAGAAGGCGAAGGCCGGCGCGACGGCTTAGCGCCGTCGATTCTCCGTGAGCGTCTGGGCGATCGTCGCGGCGGGCGGCCGCGGCGACCGGCTCGGACTGGACCGGCCGAAGGCGTTCGCGAAGCTCCGCGACCGCCCGATGCTCGCCGAGAGCCTGGAGCGGCTCGACGCCTCCGGCTGGATCGACGCGATCGTCGTCGCCGCGCCCGAGGGCTGGGAGGAGCCGGCGATCCTGCTCGCGGAGGAGCTCGGCTGCAGCAAGGTCTTCGCCTGCGTCACCGGCGGCGGGACGCGCGCCGAGTCGGTTCGGCTCGCGCTCGCCGAGTTGCCGGAGGACGCGGCCGCGGCGCTCGTGCACGACGCAGCGCGCCCGCTCGTCACCGACGAGGTCGTGGGGCGCGTCCTGGAGCCGCTCGGAGAGGGCTGGGACGGGGTCGTCCCGGGCCTGCCGGTCGCGGACACGGTGAAACGGGTCCGGGGCGACGCGGTCGTCGAAACGATCTCCCGCGACGACCTCGTCGCCGTCCAGACCCCGCAGGCCTTCGTCGCGCCGGTGCTGCGGAGCGCGGCGGCGGGCGGCGGGGAGGTCAGCGACTGCGCGGCGCTCGTCGAACGGGCCGGCGGCCGGGTCAAGGTCGTCGCGGGCGACCCGCGGCTGCGCAAGGTGACGGACGCCTCCGACCTGGAGCTCGTCGCGTCGTGGCTGTGAAGGCCGTGTTCTTCGACGTCGGCGAGACCCTCGTCGACGAGACGCGCTACTGGGCCGAGCACGCCCGCCGGCTCGGCGTGACGCCGCACGTCGTGTGGGCGGCGCTCGGCGCGACGATCGCCCGCGGCGAGCACCACCGGCACGTCTTCGAGCTGCTCGGGCGCGAGCCGCCGGCGGACGAGATCGTCTACGGCGACCACGACTTCTACCCGGATGCCCTCCCGTGCCTCGAGCGGCTGCGCGGCGCGGGCTACTTCGTCGGCCTCGCCGGGAACCAGAGCGCGCAGCTCGAGGAGTGGGCGCGCGGGCGGCAGCTGCCGATCGATCTCGTCGCCTCGTCGGCGAGCTTCGGCATCGAGAAGCCGGCGCTCGAGTTCTTCGAGCGCATCGTCGCCGAGGTCGGCGTCGCCGCGCGCGAGGTCGCCTACGTCGGCGACCGCGTCGACAACGACGTGGCGCCCGCGCGGGCAGCCGGCCTCGTCGCCGTCCATCTCCGCCGCGGGCCGTGGGCGTACATCCAGGACGGCGCCGAGGAGGCCGACCTGCGGATCGAATCGCTCGACGAGCTTCCGGAGGCCTTCGCACGTGTCTGACCACCTGGTCGGGATCGGGATCGACGCGCACGCCTTCGAGGACGGCGTCCCGCTCGTCCTCGGCGGCGTGAAGATCCCCTCGCCCCGCGGCCTCGCCGGGCACTCCGACGGCGACGTGCTGGCGCACGCGCTGATCGACGCGCTGCTCGGGCCGGCCGGGCTCGGCGACATCGGCTCGGCCTTCCCGTCCGACGACCCCGAGCTGCGGGGCGTCTCGTCGCTGAAGCTGCTGCGGGAGTCCTACGACCGCGTGCGGGCACTCGGCTGGAGGCTCGTGAACGCCGACCTCGTCCTGATCGGGAACGAGCCGCGGATCGCGCCGCTGCGGGATGACATGCAGGCCGCGCTCGGCTCGGCCATCGGCGAGGGACGGGTCACCGTGCGGGCGACGACGACCGACGCGCTCGGCTTCACCGGCCGCGGCGAGGGCCTCGCCGCCCAGGCGGTCGCGCTACTCGAGCGCGTAGCCTGACGCGAGCATCGCGTCGGCGCGCGCCGAGAACTCGTCGAACGAAGGGACGTCCCAGCCGAGCGAGTCCGCGAGGCGGACGATCATGCTGAAGAGCGCGGCGACGTGAACCGCGTCCACGAGCGCCTCGTCGGAGACGCCGGCCGCTCGGGCCGCGTCGGCGTCGGCCGGCCCGAGCTCGTGCGGCCGCAGCGTCAGCTTCTCGACGAAGCCGAGCGCCGCGCGCAGCCGCTCGTCGACCGGCGCGGTGCGCCAGTCGCGCTTCACCGCCTCCCAGAGCTCCTCGCCGAGTGCGTACGCCGCGACCGCGCCGTGGGCGTTCGTTCAGAACGGGCACTGGTTGAGCGACGAGACGAACGCCGCGAAGAGCTCGCGCTCGCCGTCGCTCCAGTCGGACGGGCCCCGCATCGCCAGGTCGAGCGCGTCCGAGAAGGGCCGGCCGAAGAGCTCCGGGCGGTAGTGGAGCGTCTTCAGGACGCCGAGCGGGCGCGGCGCGTCGACCCGGTCGACGGCCTCGAGTCTCACCGTAGCGCCGCCAGGCCGGCGTCGAGCCGCTCGAGCCCCGCCGCCACCGCGGTCGAGACCGTGTGCTCGAAGATCTCGTCCTCGGAGAAGCCCTCGTCCTTCAGCCTCTGCACGTCGGCGTCGGTGACCTGGTACGCGTGGCGGCGGACCTTCTCGAGGTAGGAGGCGAACGCGGGCGGCGCCGGGCCGTCGGGTTGTGCGGCGGCTCGCAGCTCGGCGATCAGCTCGTCGTAGCGCGTTCGCATCACCCGAGGGTAACGAGTCTGCTGCCGACCGAGACCAGGCCGTCTTTGGCGAGCGCCTCGACAATCTCCGCGTCGAGCTCACTCGTCAAGTGGGGACGCTCCGCGACGAGTCGGAGCGTCTGCGCACGGCGCTGGCGGAACGAGCCCTCGAAGCGCGACTGCTTACGGAGCGGCTCGAAGCGCGCGCCGCGCGAAGGACACGCCGCGGCAAGCGGGCAAGCCTCGCAGCGGGGGATGCGCGCCGGGCAGACCGTGGCGCCGAGATCCATCAGCGCCTGCGCGGCGGCGGGCCCGAAGCTGTGGCCCGTCCGCTCCTGCACCCGCCGGACGTTCGTGTCGAGCGGGAGGACGGGCCGGCCGAAGGCGAAGTTGGCGATCGCTGCGGCGGTGTACGGCCCCACGCCCGGGAGGCCGGTGAGGTCGTCGGGCCAGCCGCGCTCCGCCACGACCTGGGCCGCTCGGTGGAGGTTGACGGCGCGGCGGTTGTACCCGAGCCCCTGCCACTCGCGGATGACGTCGGCGGCCGTGGCCTCGGCGAGGGCAGCGGCCGTCGGCCAACGTTCGAGCCAGCGCAGGTAGCGCGGAACGACGCGCTCGACCTGCGTCTGCTGGAGCATCACCTCGGAGACGAGGATCGAGTACGGGTCGCGCGTCCGCCGCCAGGGGAGGTCGCGGCCGTGCTCGGCGAACCAGGCGAGGAGCAGCTCGTCCACGGGCGGACTCTAGAGAAGGAGACAGCCGCCGCCGATACGACGTCCATGGCCAACGGCGCCGGCCGGTACCCGGCCGAGTGGGTGAGCGAGCAAGCCGCTCGACTGGCGGCGGGGCATGACCCCGCGGCCGAGCGCTGGCGGCGCGGCGCGCACGCAGAGGCCATCGTCGGGTACGTGCTCGACAAGCTGCGGGCGCTGGGCTTCGAGGTCGTACACGACATCTCGCAGGTCGGCGAAGGCAATCTCGACCATCTCGTCTCGGGTCCGAGCGGCGTCTTCATGATCGAGACGAAGCGCTGGGAGTACGAGCCGTGGCACCTTCACAAGGCAAAGCGGCAGGCGGCAAAGCTCGCCGCCGAGCTCGGCATCTTCGTCACGCCGGTGATCTGTCTGGCTCGGCGCCCCCTGGCCCGGCCGTACCGCGACCGCGGCGTATGGATTTTGGGACGTGAGCGGCTGGTGGACTGGCTGACAACCCAACAGAACGAGGCCACCGAGCCAGGACGCCTCGCTCGGCTCGCAGACGGCGCCTAACGGCGGTAAGCCCGTACGCTCGCGCCGGCGCGGGTGCCGCACGCGGCGGCCCACTTCTGGTTCTGGCTCGCGTGGCCGCGGGCGCAGAACCAGCCGCGCGGCGGCACGTTCTTCAGCAGGAAGAAGCCCAGCACCCGCCGCGCCGTGCGGCAGGAGACACGGCCGGTGACGATCCGTACGCGGTAGACGACCGGCTGCGGCACGCCGAACTCGCGCACGGAGACGGTGCCGCAGCGGACGATCGCTCCTGCCGGACGCGCCGACGAGAGCGCCGCAACGACCGCGGCGGCCGCGGCGACGACGAGGACCACGCGCATCGGGTCGTATTCTGGACCGCGAGATGGACCGCGTCCGCTTCGCCCCCAGCCCGACCGGATCGCTGCACGTCGGCAATGCGCTGAGCGCGGTCGCGAACCGGCGGCTCGGCGACTGGATGCTCCTCCGCATCGACGACACCGATCCGGCGCGCAACCTCCCCGGCGGCGAGGAGGCGATCCTGCGCGACCTCGAGTGGCTCGGGATCGGGTGGGACGAGGGGCCGGTGCGCCAGAGCGAGCGGCAGGAACGCTATCGCGAGGCGGCGGCGCCGCTCGGCGCGCGGTTCGAGGGGACGACGCTGCTCCGCGAGGACGGGACGGCGACGTACCAGCTCGCGAACGTCGCCGACGACGTCGACTTCGGCATCACACACGTCGTACGCGGCAACGACCATCGGCCGAACGAGGCACTCCAGCGGCGGCTCTTCGAAGCGCTGGGAGCGAGGCCGCCGGAATTCGTCCACCACGGGCTCATCCTCGGCGCCGACGGCAAGAAGCTCGCGAAGCGCCAGCCCGGGGCGACGGTGGCGTCGCTCCGCGAGGCCGGCATCCCCGCCGAGGCGGTGCGCGCCTACCTTGAGGAGCTCGGGCTGCCGCGGCACGACGTCCACTACGACCTCCCGCGCATCCGGCGGCTGTCGGTGCAGGCCCTCGAGGCCATGTCCGACGACGAGCTGGCCGCGCGCGTCGGCGTGGCACCGTCGGCGGCGCCGGTGATGCGAGGCGCCCGCGACCTCGTCGAGGCGCGCGCGTTTGCCGACCTCGTCCTCGCCGAGCCCGAGCCGAGCGCCGTCGCAGCGCCCGAGACGCTCCTGCGCTTCCGGGAGCTCGCCGAGAACGGGCTCGACGCCAAGGGCATCGTGCGCGAGCTGAAGGCGGTCGGCGGCGACCTTCGCTCGCTCCGGCTCGCGCTGACCGGCCGGGAGCGAGGGCCCGAGCTCTGGGCGGTGATCGCGGCGCTCCCGCGTGAGGAGGCGCTGCGGCGGGCCGAGCGCGCGCTCGAGGCTGCACGGGACTAGCGCTTCCCCTTCGGCTTCTTCTGGCCGGGAGGGCCGGAGTGTGAGTGGTTGCGATCGCCGCGGCCCCAGCCAGGCTTCGTCGGTGTCCCTTCCGGCGGGTTCTGCTGAGTCGTCGTCTGTGCTCGCGGCGGCGCGGCCGGCGGCGGAGCAGGAGGTGGAGGCGGCGGAGCGGGAAGCGGAGGGGGCGGTTGCGATGAAGACCGGGCAGCGGGTTGCGGCGGAGGCGGCGACGAGTTCCGCGGAGCGGCCGGAGGCGTCGCCGCCGCCGGGCCCTGCCACGGCCAGCTCCGCGCGGCGTTCGTTCGTGTCCGGCCGACGTGCCGCGCGCGGACGCGCGCCTTGCTTCGGGATCGCGCCTTGCGCTCGTGCCGCGCCAGGCGCAGCTCCGCAACGGGCAAGACGGCGACGGCACGGCGCTCCGCGGCCAGGAGCTCGAGCCCGTGTGGCGTGATAGGGGCGACGCTTCCGAGGGCCCGCACCCACAGGTAGATGGCCAGGATCGCGCCGGCGGCGATCGCGACCACGAGGAGCGAGATCGGCACCCGGAACCGCACCGGCTGCATCATTGCTCCGGGCGGGCCCAGCGGGTGGACGATCAGCGCGTTGCGGGAGCGAGCGCAACACGGTTCTTGCCGTCGGCCTTGGCTCGGTAGAGAGCGGCGTCGGCAGTGGTCAGCAGCTCGTCGCTCGTGCGCGCCTCGGGGTAGACGGCGACGCCGAAGCTCGCGGTCAAGCTGAGGGAGGCGCCGCTCGGCCCCTCGATCTCGAGCCTCTCGAGTCCGGCGCGAAGCCGCTCGGCGACGCCTGCTGCGCCGGCTTCGTCGGTCTCGGGCAGAAGCACGGCGAACTCCTCGCCGCCGAGCCGCGCCGCCAGGTCGACGTCGCGCAGGCCGGCGCGGAAGACGCCGGAGAGCGCGCGCAGGGCCTCGTCGCCGGTGTGATGGCCGAAGCGGTCGTTCACGAGCTTGAAGTCGTCGAGGTCGGCGAGGAGGAGCGCGAGCGGGCTCTCGAAGCGCTCCGCGCGCTTCAGCTCGAGCGTCAGCACCTCCATGAACCGGCGGCGGTTCGCGAGGCCGGTGAGCTCGTCGGTGACCGCCTGGGCCTTGACCAGACCGTGGAGCCGGGCGTTCTCGAGAGCGATCGAGGCCTGCGTCGCGAGCCAGCGTGCGAGCTCGCGCGACTCGTCGCTGAACCCGTCGGTCGGCGGGTAGAGGTAGAGGCGGCTCTCGGCGCCGTTCCC
>DASQWB010000073.1:0-65550 GCA_035640455.1 Gaiellaceae bacterium
CTGCGCGCGGGCGACGGCCAGCAGAGCGGGATTGGCGTTCTGGGTGCCGTAGTGGAGGATGCCCCCGCCGGCGAGGGCGTCGAGCACCTCTGCGCGGCCGGCGAGCGCGGCGACGGGGAAGCCGGCGCCGAGCGCCTTGCCGAAAGTGACGAGGTCGGCGCGCACACCGAGCCGCTCCTGCGCGCCACCGGGCGCGAGCCGGAAGCCGGTCACCGTCTCGTCGAGCCAGAGCAGCGCGCCGTGCTCGTCGGCGAGCGCGCGCAGTCCCGCGAGGTAGCCCGGCGCAGGCGGGATCACGCCCATGTTCGCCATCACCGGCTCGGTCACGATCGCGGCGACCTGACCCCGGTGCGCCTCGAGCGCCGCAGCGGCGGCGTCGAGGTCGTTCCAGGGACAGAGGACGAGGCCGCCGACGGCGGCCGCCGGGACGCCGTCGGAGTCCAGCCGGTCGAGCGCGCCCGGGTTCGAGCCGAGCGAGAGCCCGTCCGACCAGCCGTGGTAGTGCCCCTCGAACTTGAGCACCTTGGGCCGCCCGGTGACGCCGCGGACGAGCCGGAGCGCGGCCATGCACGCCTCGGTGCCGGTGTTGGCGAAGCGGACGCGCTCCGCGCCGAGGACGATGCGCGTCAGCCGCTCGGCGACCTCGACCTCGATCTCGGCGGCAGTCGCGAGCAGGGCGCTCCGTGCGACCGCCTCCTGGGCGGCGCGGACGAGGCGCGGGTGGGCATGCCCGTGGGGGAGCGCGCCGTAGGCGAGCATCAGGTCGACGTAGAGGTTGCCGTCGACGTCGATGATCTCGCCGCCCTCGCCGCGCGCCATGAAGAGCGGGTAGGGCCGGTAGTTGACGGTGCCGCGCGAGGGCGAGGCGACGCCGTCGACGAGCACCTCGAGTGCGCGTTCGTAGAGCTCGCCGGAGCGGGTCGTGCGGCGGCGGGCAGGAGCGACCGCGTCGGCCACGCGCGCATGATAAGAGGCGGTTTCGACATGACTCCGGCGTGTCGACCGGTCGGTTCAGACGGACGCGCGGGAAACCCGCCCGTCCTGATGGCGGCGTCGCAAGCGACGCCTTACTGGCGGTTTCGACAATGACTCCAGCGTGTCGACCGGTCGGTTCAGACGGACGCGCGGGAAACCCGCGCGTCCTGATGGCGGCGTCGCAAGCGACGCCTTAGGGAGGCGCCGTGGGCGCGACCGTGCTCGTGATCGGCCTCGGCGACCTCGGCACCCGTGTCTTCGACGCGCTCGCCCGGCTGCCGGAGATCGAATCGCTCGTCGGCGCCGGCCGGAACGAGGCGCACGGGCGCGCGCGGGCCGGGCAGGCGGCGTTCGTCGCCGAGCTCGCGGGCGGGCCGCGTCACGTCGGCTTCGAGCCGGTCGACTTGAACGAGGTGGCCGCCGCGGCGTCGCTGCTGCGCCGGCTCGACCCCGACGTGATCGTCGCGGCGGCCTCTCGCCACACCTGGTGGCTCCCGTTCGCCGACGAGCGCGTCGACGCGCTCCCGATGGGCGTCTGGCTCCCGCTCCAACTCGTGCTCGTCCGCCGGCTGATGGAGGCGAGACGCGAGGCCGGGGTCGCAGCACGTGTCCTCTCCCTGCCCTATCCCGACGGGGTCGGCCCCGCACTCGCGCCGCTCGGGCTCGCGCCCGAGCTCGGCGGCGGCAACGTGGCCGAGACGGCGCCGAAGCTCGCGCTGCTCGCCGCACGCGAAGCCGGGGTCGCGCGAGAGGAGGTGCGCGTGCGGCTCGTCATGCACCATGCCGCCCAGCGCGTCGCGTTTGGGAACGACGAGGCCGAGGAGCCGCCGTGGGCCGCCGAGGTGCTCACCCGCGGCGAGCCGCTCCCGCGCGAGCAGGTCGAGCGGCTCTTCCGGACTTCCTGGCCGCTCCCACTCGGCCGGGACACGCACGAGCTATCAGCGGCGGCCACCGCGCACGCGGTGCGCGCGCTCCTCCGCGAGGAGCCGACGGCGACGCATGCGCCGGCGCCGAACGGGCTCCCCGGCGGCTATCCGGTGCGGCTCTCCAGCCACCGCGTCGAGCTCGACCTTCCCGAGGGGCTCGAACTCGCCGACGCGATCGCGCTGAACGAGCGCGCGGCCGCGTTCGACGGCATCGAGCGCATCGAGCCCGACGGGACGGTCGTCCTCACAGCCGCCACTGCGGAGGCGACGGAGCGGCTGCTCGGGCTGCGGCTCGAGCGCGTGCGCCCGCACGAGATGGATGACGTCGCCGACGACCTCGTCGCCCGGGCGCCGCGCCGGTGAGCGGCTACGACGTCGTCGTGGTCGGCGGCGGGATCGCCGGGACGAGCTGCGCGTACCACCTGCACCGGCTCGGCGCCGGCCGCGTGCTCCTGCTCGAGCGCGGCTCGATCGCGGCCGGCTCCTCCTCGCGCTCGACCGGCTTCGTCGAGACCGGCTACCGCGAGCGCTGGCGCGTCGAGGCGACGCTTCGCTCGCGCCGCCTCGTCGAGCAGCTCGACGTTCCGTTCGTCCGCTGCGGCAAGCTCCTGCTCGGGCCCGGTGAAGCGGCGCTCGAGGAGGCTCTGACCCTGCGGCGGCAGCTCGGAGCGCGGGACGGAGCCGTGCTCTCGGCGGAGGAGGTTCGCGCGCTTGCTCCTGAGCTCCGCGCAGACGGGCCCGCGCTCTGGTGCGAGGGCGACGGGCACACCGACGGGCCGCTCCTCTGCTCGGCCCTCGCGGAAGGAATCGAGGTGCGCCAGGGCGCGGGGGTCGTCTCGGTCGCGGTCGCGCGCGGGCGCGTCAGCGGCGTCGGGACCCGCGACGGCGACATCGCATGCGGAGCTGTCGTCAACGCCGCCGGCGCCTGGGCCCGTCGGCTCGGCGAGCTCGCCGGCGTCGAGGTGCCCGTCGACGGCTACCGCCGCCAGGTCGCCGTGCTCGAGGCCGAGCGGACGGCGCTCCCGCTCGTCGCCGAGGAGATCGGCGACGGCGAGGTCCTGTACCTCCGAGCGGAAGGCGAGCGGCGCCTCCTCGCGGGACTGCATTCGGAGACGACGGCCGAGCAGCCGGCGGACCCGGACGGCTACGCGGAGACGACCGACCCCGCGTTCGAAGCCCGCATCGCGGAGCTCCTCGCCGAGCGACTCGTCGACGGCGCATCGCTCCGCCTGCGCGGCGGGTGGGCCGGCCTCTATCCGATCACAGCGGGGAACGCGCCGATCGTCACCGAAACCGAGGTGGCCGGCTTCTTCGTCCTCGCCGGCCTCGGCGGCAACGGCATCCAACTCGGCCCGGCGCTCGGCGAGGACCTGGCCCGCCTTTTGGTCGCCGCAGCGTGAGCCCGCTCAGCTCGTGCGGCGGAACACGGCGACGTCTCCGTCCCGGCAGCAGTTCTGCCCCGCGAAGCCGCTCGTGTAGACGTTGCGGCCGTCCGGGCTGATCGCAAGTCCGCTCGCGCTCTCGAGCCCGCGCGCCTTCGTGCACGCACCGCGAGAGCCCGTCTCGGTGATGCAACCGAGGCGGGTCAGCGTTCCGTTCGCCTTGTTGTGGGAGAAGACTGTGACGCCGCCCGGCTGGGTCGACCTGCCGATGTTGAAGGCGAAGTAGAGGTTCCTCCCGTCCGGGCTGAGCACGGTGCTCGTCTGCGGCTCGGTGCCGGTGTCGCCGGCGCACGGACGGCCGGGGGGCCCGCTCGCGTCGATGCAGCCGCTCAAGCCGGGCAGCTGGGTCAGGCCACCAGTGGCCCCGTTCCTCGAGAACACGGTGAGGTCGCCGCAGGAGCCGAGGTACAGGTTCCTTCCGTCCCGGCTGAGCGCAAGCGAGTAACAGAACGACGGGCCCGCTAGGCTCGCCGCAGCCGTGCACGCCGAGCCGCTCACCGCCGGAGTCGCGATGCAGCCGTCCCTAGTCGCGAGCTCCCGTAGAGCACCGGTCGAGGCATTGCGGCGAAAGACGAGGAGCGCGTTGCCCTCGTTGCCGCCGGTCAGGGCGTAGACGTTCCGGCCGTCGGCGCTGACGGCGAGGACAACAGGCCAGAGGTGTCTGCGGGCGCCGCGGTGCGAGCAGCGAGCCGCCCGCGCGGGCGCCAGCAGGCATCCCGCCGACCCTGGCAGCTGGCGGAGCACACCGCTTCGGGGATCGCGCGCGAAGGCCGCCAAGCCGCCGAACGATCCGACGTAGACGTTGCGGCCGTCCGGGCTCGCCACCACCGCCTCCGGCCCATCCAGCGCGCGACCGACCGCGCACCCTCCCCTCCGCGAGGGCCCGAGACAGCCGTGACTTCCGGCGAGCTGCTGCAGCGCGCCGGTCCTCCGGTCGCGTGCGAAGACGGCAAGGTCGGAGTAGTTGTCGCTCCGGTCGCCGTGTGGGTCGTACGCCCACGACGCGACGTAGAGGTTGCGGCCGTCGCGGGGGAGCGCCAGCGACGTCGGCCAGAGGAGCTTGCCGGTCGAGCACCTAGCGTTCGCGCGAGGCTCGCCGACGACGACGTGGTAGTCGACGCAACCCCGCCTGCCACCGAGCTGGTGAACGACCCCGCCGGCTCCCCGCGAGAAGACGGCGACCGAGGTCTGGCCGGCGACGTAGACGCTGCGGCCGTCCGCGCTCGCCACCACCGGCCCCCCTCCGATCGCAACCGCGCGTCTGCAGCGCTCGCGATTCGCGGCCGCTCGCAGGCACCCGGCTCGTCCCGCGAGCTGAACGAGCGAGCCGGCCGGCGCACGCGCACCGGAGGCCGACGCGCCCAGCGCAACCGCAACGAACGCAACCGCGCCGACCGCAGGGCCGCTCGACCGGATCGTCACCCCGTCCGCATCCTTCCCGAGCGATTCTCGGGCCGCCGGCCACACCGAGTCAATGCGGCTCGACGATCCGGTTAGTCGCCTTCGGCGTGCACGTTGACGACGAGGCCGGTGACCCGCCCGCCGCGCGCGGTCGCGAGCAGCACGGGAAATCGATGGAAGTCCGGCACCCGACTCGTCCGTACCACGAGCCACCAACCGCGGACCGGCGCCACGCCTCGGCGGTACGTGCGCAGCGTCGCGCGCGGGTAGAGGCGGCGGAGCTTCGAGACCGAGTCTCCGACCTTCAACCCGAGGCTCGTCTGCCACTGCTTCCCGTAGGCCCGCGCGTTGTCCAGGAAGACCGCTCGCCTCGCACGGCACGGGCGAGCCCCTCCGGCGCCGTACGACCCGAACACCATGCGGAGGCCGAGCCGCCGCCACTCCGCCGCCGCGAACGCGGGCAGCTTCCTGAGCCTCGTGCATTTCGTCTCGGGACCGAACGCGGAGACCGCAGCGGCGAACGTGGGAGTCGTCCCGGTCCGCCACGGGCCGATCGTTTGCGAGACGACGCCGATACGGATGACGCTCGCTCCCCCGGCGACCGCGCACGGAGCCGTCGCTCCCGCGACCGCGAGCACAGCAAGCACACCTCGAGATCCGAGCAAGCGGCTTACGGCCAGTAGCCCCAGAGGCCGTTCGTCCCCTTGGGACGGTCCCGTCGCGCGGTGGGCGTGTCGAGTGGCACGGGTCTACCTGCGTCCGACGACGAGGTCGACCCGCCCGCCGTGCGGGAGGCGCGTGCCCGGGCGAGGGCTCTGCGCCACGACGATCCCGGGCCGCGGCGAACGCTTCGTCCGGACGCGGCCGACGGTGCAGCCGGCCTTGCGGATCCGCTGCTTCGCCGTCGCAAGCCGCGCCCCCACCACCTTCGGGACGCGACACGCCGGCTGCGGCGGCCGGGCCAGCCAGACGGGCTCCAGGCTGTTCGGCACGCCGTTCGGCACGGTCCTCTGGCCGCTCCCGTCGGCCTTCATGACGGCGATGCGACACCCGAGCGAGGTGCAGCGGCTGAACACGAGAGCCTTGCCGTCGGGGGACCAGTGGGACTCGAGATCGCCCGTCGTCGGGTCCCTCGTCAGGTCGGTCTGGCCGCTCCCGTCCGCGTTCATGACCTCGATCTCGCAGTCGAGCGACGTGCAGCGGCTGAACGCGATCCGCGTTCCGTCGGGAGACCAGTCGGGGTCGAAGTCGTTCGTCGAGTGGGAGTTCGTGAGGTCCGTCTGGCCGCTTCCGTCGGCGCCGACGACGAGGATCTCGCCGTCGATGCCGGCGCCGCAGCAATTCGTGTCGAACGTGATCTTCGTTCCGTCCGGAGACCAGGCCGCGGCGATCGCGAAGCCCGGACCGCCCACGAGGTCCCGCTGGTCGCTCCCGTCGGCGTTCATGACGAAGAGATCGCAGTCGGTCTCGGTGCAGCGCGTGAAGGCGATCCTCGTGCCGTCGGGCGACCACGTTGGGTAGACGTCCACCGCCGGGTTCTTCGTGAGGTTCCGTTGGCCGCTTCCGTTCGCGTTCGTGACGAAGATCTCCGCGTCGTCGTCGACGTAGCGGCTGAAGGCGATCTTCGTGCCGTCGGGCGAGCCGGCGGGTTGGTACTCGCCCGCGCTGTTTCTGGTCAGGTCCTTGACGCCGCTCCCGTCGGCGTTCATCGAGAAGATGTCGTAGTTCCCAGAGACGAGCCCGCTGAAGACGATGTTGCCGTTCGCGCCGCGGAAGGTGGCGCTCGCAGTCCTCGCCGCGTCGCTTGAGCCGAGGAGCAGCACGGCCGCGAGCGCGAGACCGATCGCGAGTCGAATCCGCGTCGGCGCGCTCAGCGGAGCTCGGAGGTCGTCGAGCTAGCCGCCGCCGCCGCACGCTCGCCCGCCGGCTGCGAGGCGCCAGGCTCGATCCGGGCGGCCTCGTAGGCGTCGGCCTGGTCGAGCGTCTCGTGCTGGAGCAGCGCCTCGGCGAGCGAGTCGAGCCGAGGGCGATTCTGCTCGAGGAGGGCCACGACCTCGTCGTGCGCGCCGGCGACGAGCTTCCGGACCTCCTCGTCGACGAGCCGCTGGGTCTCCTCCGACACGTCGGCCGCCCCGGGGAGCAGCGGCCCTCGCCCGTCCATCGGCAGGACGGCGACGGTGCCGATCGCGGAGCTCATCCCCCAGCGGCCGACCATCTGGCGGGCGATCTGCGTGAGCTGCTGGATATCCGATTCGGCTCCGGTCGTGAGGTCGCCGAAGACGATCTCCTCGGCCGCACGCCCTCCGAGCGCGACCTTGATCTTCGCGCGCAGCTCCCGCTCGGTGTAGTTGAAGCGGTCGGCGTCCGGCGCCGAGAACGTCACTCCGAGCGACAGCCCGCGCGGAATGATCGAGATCTTCCGCACCGGGTCGGCGCCTTCCGTGAGCATGCCGACGATCGCGTGCCCGCCCTCGTGGTACGCAGTCCGGCGGCGGTCGGCGGGGGTCATCATCACCTTGCGCTCGGCGCCGAGCACGATCTTCTCGAGCGCGTCGGTGAAGTCGGCCCGCTCGACCTCCTGATGGTTACGGCGCGCGGCGAGCAGCGCCGCCTCGTTGACGAGGTTGGCGAGGTCGGCCCCGACCATGCCTGGCGTGCTGGCCGCAATCGCGCCGAGGTCGACGTCGTCTGCGAGCGGCACGCCTCGTGTGTGGACTTCGAGGATCTTCTCCCGGCCTTGCTTGTCGGGCGGCTGGACGGCCACGCGGCGGTCGAACCTCCCAGGCCTGAGCAGCGCCTGGTCGAGCACGTCGGGCCGGTTCGTCGCGGCGATCACGACGACGCCGGTCGACGAGTCGAACCCGTCCATCTCGGTGAGGATCTGGTTCAGCGTCTGCTCACGCTCGTCGTTGCCGCCGCTGAAGCCGGCGACGCCGGCGGTGCGCGAGCGGCCGATCGCGTCCAGCTCGTCGACGAAGATGATCGCCGGCGCAGCCTCCTTCGCCTGCGTGAAGAGATCGCGGACGCGAGAGGCGCCGATGCCGACGATCGCTTCGACGAACTCCGACGCGGACATCGAGAAGAACGGCACGTCGGCCTCGCCGGCGACCGCCCGGGCGAGCAGCGTCTTCCCCGTTCCGGGCGGGCCCTGGAGGAGGACGCCGTGCGGGATGCGGCCGCCGAGCTTGCGGTACTTGTCGGGGTGGCGGAGGAAGTCGACGATCTCCGTCAGCTCCTCCTTCGCCTCGTCGATCCCGGCGACGTCGGCGAACGTCACCCGGTCGCCGGTCGGCTCGTAGCGCCGCGCCCGCGCGCGGCCGAAGGAGCCGAGGACGTTCTGCATGCTCCCCGCGCGCCTCGCTAGCCACACGAGGAGGCCGACGAGCAGGATCGTCGGCCCGAAGCCGAGGAGCAGGTTCTGCCACCAGGGCACGCTTCGGTCGAGCGGCTGGGCGTTGATCACGACGCCGTTGCGCTGGAGCAGCCGCGAGAGGGCGTTCGTGTCGGCGAAGGACGGGATCTCGGTCTTGAAGCGGATCGTCGGCTTCGAGCCGGCGTAGCGCTCGGGGCGCTTGAACACGCCCTGGATCGCGGTCCCCCTCGACGTGATCACCGACACGTTCCGCTCCCTCACCTGCTGGAGGAAGAAGGGGCTGTACGGGATCCGCACACGCGGCTGGGCCTGCGTCGCCCGCGAGGCCGCCCAGTAGTTCACGAAGAGCAGCGCCACGATCGATGCCAGGGCCCACCAGGGAATGCGGAAACGCGGCCGGGACGGAGGCTCGGGGCGGTTCCCGGCCGGCGGGGTGGAAGGCGTCCTCGGGCCGCTCGGTGCCCGCGCGGGATCGGCGCTCATTCTCCAACAATGCCACCGCCGGGCGCGCTGCGATAGGCGGGAGTGGCTGCGGCGGTCGCCGCAGCCACTCCGCTTTTGCTTATCCGACCGACTGGCCCTGCGTCTCCCACTGGTTCGTGGGAGCCGAGTTGCTCGAGCTCGAGCCCAAGTGCGCACCCGCGTTCTGGCTCGCGGAGCTCGGGCCCGACCCGACGTTGCCGGCCGAGATGGTCACCGGCGCGTTCGCGTTCACCGGCGTCTGCTGCGTGCTCGCCGAGGCGGCGGAGAGCTGTGCGGTGTCGGACTTCTGCGCGTTCAGCTGCGCACCGCCTGCACCGCCGCAGCCGGCCAGGCACGAACCCGCGCCGCCGACCGACTGCTTCTGGATCGAGCTCTGGTTCGTCGGCGCGGAGTTCGACGAGTCCGCGTGCGACTTCGCCTCGACGTTCTGGCTGGCCGAGCTCGGGCCGGAGCTGACGCCGCCGGCCGAGATCGTCACCGGCGCGTTCGCGTTCACCGGCGTCTGCTTCGTGTCCGACTTCGCAGCCGAGGCCTGCGCCGTCTCCGACTTCTGCACGTTCAGCTGGGCACCTCCCGCACCGCCGCAGCCGCCGAGGCAGCTGCCCGTCCCGCCGACCGACTGCGACTGCGAGGACGACTGGTTCGTCGGTGCGGAGTTCGACGAGCCCGCGTGCGACTTCGCAGCCGCGTTCTGGCTCGCCGAGCTCGGGCCGGAGCTGACGTCACCGGCCGAGATCGTCACCGGCGCGTTGGCGTTCACCGGCGTCTGCTGGGTCTCGGCCTTCGAGGCCGACACCTGCTCGGTCTCCGACTTCTGCGCGTTCGCCTGAGCGCCGCCCGCGCCGCCGCAGCCGGCGGAGCAGGAGCCGGTGCCGGCAACCACCTGGCTCTGATTCCCCCACTGGCTGGTCGGCGCCGAGTTCGACGAGTCGGCGTGCGACTTCGCCTCGGCGTTCTGGCTGGCCGAGCTCGGGCCGGAGCTGACGTTGCCCGCGGCGGTCGTCACCGGCGCGTTGGCGTTCACCGTCGTCTGCTGCGTCGCAGCATGCGCCGCCGAGAGCTGGGCCGCAACGGCGGCCTGGATGGACGCCTGCAGTGCGCCCGGTCCGCCGGACTCCGCCGCGGCCACGGCCGGAACCGCTGCAGCGGCGGCGACCGTCGCGACAAGCGCGATCAGCGTGCGTTTCATCATCCCTCCTTGGTCGTCGTTCTACGCGCCGCCCGTTCCGGGGCGGCGCATCAACCGACCAAGGGCGCTCAGCCGGGTCGCCAGGGCGGGAGGACGATCAGGCGCGGTCTCGCCGGTCGACGCGACGGGACACGCCGGATGACGACCTCCGAGACGAAGAGGAAGAAGGCAACCGTGAGCGCGACGAGGAAAGCGGGCGCGGACATGCCGCCGCCCGGACCGGCGCCCACCGAGGAAGGCGTCGCGAACGGGAGCGGCAGCGGCGGCAGGTCGAACGGCAGCGAGGGCGCGCGCGGCTCGCGCGCGGCGCCGGGCGCATCGGTCGTCCGCTTCGGGCCCCCCCGCTCGCGTGCCGAGGCGCCCGGCTCCGGCGCCGGTCGAACGTCGACCTGCGTGGTCGGGCGTGAGACAGGGATCGGCGAGGCCGCGGCTGCGGCCTCTCGCGGCCTCGCCTTCTCGTGGGGACGCGCGCGCGCGGGCCGCTGGACGGCCGCGCGCGGCGTCGCCGGGGGAGCACCGTCCGTCTCGGTCGCGTCTGCCACGACGGCGGGAACGGTCTCGTGGACGACGGCCGTCGTCGCGGCCGAGCTCGCGCTCGAGAGGGCGGCGTGCGTCACCTGCGCGACCGTCTGCCCCACGTCGGTCGTGGGCATCTGTGCGGCACCGGCGGCCTGGCTCCACGCGGCCTGCTGCACCTGGTCGGCGAGGTTCGCAAGCTGGTCGAGGTCCGCCGCCCCCGCCCTGCCCGGGACGGCAGCGCCGAGCAGCGCGGCGGCGACGACGAGACAGCCGCGCACGGCCGCGCTCGGCCGGGCGTCGGACGATGCGTAGCTCGAGTTCATGCGCACGCCAGGACGGTCGCGATTGAACGATGCCCGCGCGGAAGCGGGACCGGTACCCGCCGCCCGGCGGGTCTCGATCCCCCCACCTCGGGGGTTCACGAGGCCTTCGACAGCAGCCCGCGCCGGTTCGCCTCGACGACCGCCGCGACGCGGCTGTCGACGCCGAGCTTGCGCATCGCGTTGCTCAGGTACTCCTTGACCGTGTGGCGGCTGAGGAAGAGCCGCGTGCCGATCTCGCGGTTCGTGAAGCCCTGCGCGGCGAGCCTGAGGACTCTGAGCTCCTGGCTCGTGAGCTGCGTCCGCGCCGCTCGCGCTCGGAAGGCCGCCGCTCCGGCACGCGGATCGACCGGCCTCTCCCCCGCCGCGACCCGCCGCACGGCGTCGAGGAGATCGACCTCTTCGAGATCCATGACGAGGTAGGCGGCGGCGCCCGCGTCGGCGGCTGCCGCGACCAGGTCCGGCTCGATCGAGGACGAGAGCACGGCGACGGCAGCCTTCGGAGCGCGTGCCCGGATCTGGCCGCAGGCGACGGGCGCCGGAATGTCCGGAAGCGCCGCGTCGAGAACGACCACGTCGGGACGCAGCTTCGCCGCCGCGGACACGGCTGCGGCGCCGGTCCCGACCTCACCCACGACGGCGATGTCACGCGCGCGGAGGAACTGCCGGATGCCGGCGCGGACGACGGGATAGCCGTCGACGACGAGGACGCGAATGGTCATCGGCTCTTGCAGAAGGCGCCGCGATCCGGCTTCCCAAGCGGGATTGCGTCCGGAATCGTCCAGACGCGAGCGCCGAATCGTCCAGCGAACCCGGTCACCGCTTCGCCGCCGTATACGACCACGCGGCCGCGGCGCCGAGCGTCGCGAGCAGCAGGGCGAGCAGGAGCTGGTAGCCCGTTCCACGCTCCGACGGGACCCCTGCGGCGGCAACGAACTCGCGAACCTTGGTCGCCGCGGCAAGCGGGTCCACGAGCTTCCGAGGCGCGGGCTGCACCGGCCGTGGCCCCGGCCGGCTGGGGCGCGCCGGCGGCTGCGTGCTCGCAGCCGCGACCTCGTGCACGACTGGCGCCGGGGGCGCCGCCGCGGGAGCGGGCACAGGAGTCGGGCGCGGCGGCGCCGGCTTGCGCGTCCATCTTCTCACCGCCTGAGCGCGCGGATGCGACTGCGCCGCGTGGCAGGTCGGGTCGATCGTGATCACGATCGCCTTCCCACGGGCGACGCTGACGCACGCGGGCGCGCTCGGAGGGGCCGCGGCCTGCTGCGGCGCGGCGGCCGCGGGCTCGGCGACGGCTCCGGGCGTCGGACTCGGCGGCGCCGCCGGCGCGGGCCTCGCCGCGGCGCCGCTTGCCCCGCCAACCTGGGCCTGACGTGCCTTCTGCGCCGTCGCGGCGGCGTTCTTCGCTTCCGAGCCGACGACGATTGTGCTCGACTGCGTCACAGGAGCGTCGTCGCCAGGGCTGTTCACGCGCACGGAGATGACGGTGTTCACCGGCCGCGCGCGTGTCGCGGTCGCGGTCGAGGCCGCCGCCTGGTCGGCTCCGCTGTCCTGCGCGCTCGCCTGCGGCTGCGCCGCGGCCGTCCGGCCGGCCGAGGTCCAGTCCTGCGACGCGTCCTGTGCCGTGGCGGCGTCGTTGGCGGCTTCGCCGGCGACCGCCGTCGTGGCCGTCTGCGTGACGGGGCCGTTGTCGCCGGGGCTGTCGATCCGCACCGAGATCAGGATGTTCGTCGGCTGCGAATCGGTCGCGTCGGCGCTCGAGGTGGCCGCTTGGCCGGTCGAGGCCTGCTGCCCACTCGTCTGAGCGAGGGGCTCGGGCCATTCCGCCACCGCGTCCTGCCCGCGCGCGGGCTGGGTTGCAACGGCGAGCAAGAGCGCGAGCCCTCCGAGGCTCGCGGCGGCGCACCTCCGGATCCAGCTCGTCGGATGGTGGGTCTCGGAGCTCACGGAGCGACAAATAAAGCTACCACATTCGCATCGCTATTTCCACGTTTTCTTGAGAAATTGTTCTGTCGAAGCTAGCGTCAAAGAAGTTGGACGATTTTCTCGTTGAAATTCCATTGGACGTAGCATTGGACGAATTGGAGGAACCTCCGGCTTCGCGCCAATGCGCCCGTTGCACGACTCGTGGACGAAGTTGGCAGCGGCGAGATCTGGCGATATCGTGCTAACGAATCGCGTCCGGGGTAGATGGGGGGCTCGTGGCAAAGGCTGTTCGTATCGAAGCGGCGCAGCTCAAGCCGGCGCAGCAGGTCGCGCTCGGCGCGCTGGCGAGCGGCGACGCGACCGATCTGACGCGCGCCCGCTACGAGGAGCTCACCGGGGTCAGCCGCTCCCAGGCCGCCTACGACCTCGCGGAGCTCGTCGAAGCAGGCGCCCTCCTCCGTATCGGCGCCGGGCGGTCGACGCGCTATCGCCTCGCACCGTCGAGCGACTCGGGTCGCCGCCGGTGGACCGACGACCGGATTCGCGCCGAGCTGTCGGCGTTCTGCTCGGAGCGGGCGACGTGGCCGTCCGCGGCCGAGTTCCGGGCTGCGGGTCGATCCGATCTCTACGTCGCCGCCAGCCGGTACGGCGGGATCGGCTTCTGGGCGGCCGAGCTCGGATTCCCGCGGTCGGAGCGCGTGCGCGCGCCGGTCCGGCGCCGGGCCACGGTCGCGATCGCTGCGGCGCTCGTGTTCGCACTCGGCGCGGGAGCCGCCGTGCTCGCGCTGCGGGTGCATCGGCGCGAGGCCACGCCGGTGCCGCCGGCGAAGGCGAAGGTGACCGGAATCGCCGGCAACGCCGCCGTCTCGTTCCTCGACGACGTTCGTTCGCTGCGGCGGGCGCGGGTCGCAGGCGCGGCACAGGCCGCGGCGGCGCGAGCGGCCGCGCCGTCCAGCGTCACGCTGATCTTGCGGGCGAGCCGTGGCGATTCGTGGATCTCCGTCCGCTCGGCCGCGGGACGGCTCCTGGCCGAGCGGGTGCTGGCGCGTGGGACGCAAGTCCGCCTGAGCGCAGGCGCTTTCCGGGTCCGGTTAGGAGCGGCCGCAAACGTCGACCTTTCGGCCGGCGGCTCGCGCCTGCACCCGCTGCCGAGCCGTGCGGCGGTCGTCGTCGTGACTCGGCGCGGCACGCGCGTCGTGGAGTGGGCGCCGGCGCCCGTCGCGGCCGCCCCGCAGCTTGCGGCGAGCCACGTCTCTCCGAGCCCTCCGCCAGCGCCCCCGCAAGCCGCTGCGCCGAAGCCGAAGCCCGTGAAGACGGCCTCGCCGCCGGCTCCTCCAGCGAAGGCGCTCAAGGAGTCCAGTACCGGCTCCTCGTGGCCGACGCCCTTGCCGTCGCCCTAAGTCGGCGCTAGCCTCGGAGCCTCTCAGCAGTCGAGACGGGGGATCGTTGGCCCAGGACGTTTCATTGCTGCGGCGAGGACGAGCGGTGCTGCGCGCTTCGGCGCTCCTCGTCGCCTGCGCCGCCGCCGGCTCGGTGTCTCCGCCCGCGGCCGCGAACGACCCTGAGCCGCCGTCGGTGAAGGCGAACGTGTCGGGTGTCGCCGGTGCGAACGGCTGGTACCGGTCGGCGGTGTCCGTGAAGTGGGCCCTGTCGGATCCGAGCGGCATCAGCAGCTCGGACGGCTGCGGGCCGAGGACGTTCAAGGACGACACCGCCGGCATCAGGGTCCGCTGCACCGCGACGAGCGGCCTCAACATCTCGCGGACGGTCTCCATCGTGATCAAGATCGACAAGACGCCGCCGGCCCTCGGCGACGTCTCGGTCGCGCCCGGCGACGGCGCGAACCAGCTCGCTTGGAAATCGACCTCGGAAGGCGACACCGCTGTGATCGAACGCTCGACCCGGGGCGAGCAAGGCGCCCCGACCGTCGTCTTCCAGGGCCCCGGCGGCGGCTTTACCGATCAGGGCATCCAGAATGGCAGGGAGTACACGTACGTCGTGCGGACGTACGACCAGGCGGGGAATCCCTCGCAGCCGGTCTCCGTGCGGGCGCTGCCGAGGGTGCTCGTGCTGCAGAAGCTGCCCTACGTCCCCCGCGTCGCGACGCCGCCGATCCTCCGCTGGGCGGTTGTGCCGCACGCGACGTACTACCACGTCCAGCTCTTCCGCGGCGGCAAGCGCATCCTCGGCGCGTGGCCGGCCGCGCCGCAGCTCACGTTGGGCTCCACGTGGAGCTGGCGCAGGCACCGCTACCGGCTCGACCGCGGCACGTACCGCTGGTACGTGTGGGCGGGATACGGCCCCCGTTCGGCCGCCCGCTACAAGCGCGTCGGGACGGCGGCGTTCGTCGTTCGCCCCTAAGCGACGGTTTCTAGACACTGCCATTCGCTCGACCGGTCGTTTCAGACGGATGCACGGGCAGAGCCCGTGCATCCTGACGGTCGGCGCCGCCGAGTCGGCGCCTTAGGCCTCGACAGACGCCTTCGCCGACTTCACCTGCTCGACGTAGCCGCGCACGTCGGCAGCCGGCTCCGAGTACGCGTCGCCCAGCGCGTCCTCGACCCGCGCCATGTACTCCTCGGCCCAGGCCGGGAACTCGTAGTCGATCGCGCGCAGGAACTCGAGGGTCGCGGCGAAGCGCATGTCCGCGATCGACGGGCTCTCGCCGCCGATGAACGGCCGGCCCGCGAGGAAGAACTCGCGGTAGACGTCGAGCGGCCGGGCGAGCGCGGCCTCGGCGTCCTTCTGCGCCTGGGCCTTCGTCTCCTCGTCGGCGTCGGACGTCGCGGTCTCGCCGGGGTACTGCGGGAAGCCGAGCGTCGGGTAGGTCGCCCGCGTGAGCACTGGGTAGAGCGTGCCGATCAAGTAGAACATCGCGCTGTCGACCATCGCCCGCCGGCCCGGGTCGCGCGGGTAGAAGCGGTCGAGGCCGTGCTTGTTGCAGAGGTACTGCATGATCGCGCAGCTCTCCCAGAGCGAACCCTTCGGCAGGCCCTCCTCCTCGAGCAGCGGCGTGAGGTCGGCCGGATCCTTGGCGAGGAACTCCGGCGTCCCCTTCTTGCCCCACATGTCGACCTCGTCGAAGTCGAGGCCGGCGGCTCGGACGAAGATCCGTGTGCAGAGGTTGTTGACGCTCGGGGTCAGGATGCTCAGCGTGTTGGCGGCCATTGCTCCTCCTAGCGGTCGGGCTGCTGGACTAGTTTCGACTTGTACTCGCTGCGCTGCAAGCTTCCCCACGGCACGAGCTCGACGCGAGTCTGAACGAGGAGTGCGGTCCGCAGCCGCTCGCGGATCGCCTCGGCGAGCGCGGCGTCGGCACTCGCGCCCCGCTCGAGCTCGACGGCGACCGGAAGCGGCGGCTCCTGTTTCACGCCCGCCGCCCGCGGCTTGACGAGGACGTTCCCGCTCACCCGCGGAGCGAAGCCGCTCGCCACCTCGCGAATCGCCGAGGGGAAGACGTTCACCCCGCGGACGATCAGCATGTCGTCGGTCCGCCCGACGCACCGCAGGCGCGGGCCCGTGCGGCCGCAGCGGCAGGGACTCGTTCGCACGACGACGTGGTCGCGCGTCCGGAAGCGCAGCAGCGGCGCGGCGCGATGCCGAAGGTGCGTGAGCACGAGCTCGCCGCTCGCGCCGTCTTGGAGCTCGACCGCCTCGCCTGTCTCCGGGTCGATCACGTCGACGTGGACGAACCCGCGCGCGCCGAGGTGCATCCCGTCCTGCTTCTCGCACTCGCCGAAGAGCGACGGCCCGACGTCGCCGACGCCCATCGCCTCGGTGACCCGCGCGCCCCAGCCCTCCTCCAGCTTCGCGCGGAAGGCCGGCTCGCCGCCGCCGGGCTCGCCCGCGACGAGGACCCGCCGCACGCTCGAGGTCTTCAGGTCGGCGAGCTCGAGCAGGTACGCCGCGTAGGACGGGGTGAGCACGACGGCGTCGGGACGCAGGTCCTCGATCGCCCGTAGCAGGCGTTCGCTCGAGCCGGTGCCGACCGGCACGTGCGAGACGCCGATGCGCTCGAAGGCGTCCAGCGCAGCGCCGGCGACGAACGGGCCGGCGTTGTACGTCGTGAGCACGCGGTCGCCGGCCGAGATGCCCGAGGCGGCGTAGCTCCGCGCCGAGCCGGTGACCCAGCTCTCGAGGTCGCCGGCCGTCAGCGGGATGTAGCTCGGCGCGCCGGTCGTGCCGCTCGTCGAGTAGATCCGGACGAGCTCCGACGGCGCCGCGCAGAGGTGCGCGCCGATCGGGTTCTCGCGCGTGCGCGTCGCCCGGAGCTCGTCCTTCTCGGTGAGTGGGAGCTGCGCGATCTCGTCAAGTCCTGCAGGCTCGAAGCCCGCGAGCTTCTCGCGGTAGAACGGCGACCGCTCGAGGAGGTAGGCGAGCTGCTCGCGATAGCTCGCGTCGTCGAGGGCGAGCTGCTCTTCCCACGGCCGGGTCTCGGCCTCATCCGTCGTACTCGATCGCCTCCTCGGCGGCGCGGGCGAGCAGGAAGCCGAGCGGCTCCTCCTGCTCCTCGGCGAGGTGGGCGAGCAGGCTCGCCGTCCGCCCGAGGATCGGCACCGCCTTCACGGCCGCGGCCGGAAAGCCGAGATCGAGCAGGACGGCGGCGATCGGCATGGCGACGTTCATCGTCAGCCGCACCTCGTCGCGCAGCGCGCGCGCGAAGGCGACGTGCCGCGCGCTGACGCCGCGCTCGTCCGCGAGCTCGAGGATCCGCTCGGCGCGCGGGTCGGCCGGCGTGTGCACCGGGTGGCCGAACCCCGGAACCTTCCGACCCGACTCGCGCAGCTCGCGCACGACCTCCTTCGGATCGCCGCCGGCCACGAGGAGACGCGCGCACTCCTCCGACGCGCCGAGAATCACCGGCCCGGCGCCGAGGATGCCGGCCGCGACGGCGCCGTGCAGCGAACCCGGGTCGGCCGCGAGCGTCATCCGCGCCGCGACGTTCGTCGGCATCAGCCCGTGCTCGGCGATCGCGACGAGCAGCAGGTCGAGGAAGAAGCGCTGGTCCTCGGTCGGCTCGTCGCCGGTGAGCAGCAGGTGGAAGTACTCGGTGAAGCTCAGCCGGCCCATCAGGTCGCCGGCGAGGTCGCGGCCACGGACCTCCACGCGGTCCGGGTGCGCCTGCGCGATCCGTGTTCTAGGAGGGATTGGCGGAACCTCCTTCGTCGAACGGAGCGTGATGCTCGTTCTGAGGCCAGGACGCAGGGAGCGTTCGTAGCCGGAGGCTACGGGCGCGACCGAGGACGCCGCATCGGGACGAGCAGCGCGCTCCGGGAGGCACAAGGATGTTCCGCCGAGCCCTCCTACTACGCGAGCCGGGCACCCGCCACCATCGCCTCGAGCTTGCGGAACGCGCGGTCGCGCGGGAGGTACTTCATCCCGCAGTCCGGCGCGACGACGAGCCGCTCCGGCGGCACGACCTCGAGCGCCCGCCGGATCCGCGCCGCCACGACCTCGGGCGTCTCCACCTCGCCGGCCCCCAGGTCGAGGACGCCGAGGACGATCGTCTTGGCGGGCACCTCCCCCAGCACCTCCGGGTCGAGCCGCGGCTGCGCCGCCTCGAGCGAGAGGTGCGTCGCGGCGCAGTCGTTCAGCTCGCGCAGGAACGGGTAGCCGCTCGGCTTGTCCTTGACGAACAGGCCGTAGCCGAAGCAGGTGTGGAGCACCGTGTCGCCCTCGATGCCGTGCAGCGCCCAGTCGATCGCCTCGAGCGCGTACTCGCGCGCCGCCTCGGGCCGCGCCTGGAGGTACGGCTCGTCGATCTGAACGACGTCGGCTCCGGCCGCCTTGAGGTCGCGCAGCTCGTCGTTGACGGCCTCCGCGTAGGCGAGCGCGAGGCTCCGGTCGTCGGCGTAGTGGTCGTTCTGGGCTTGCTGCGTCATCGTGAACGGGCCCGGGACGGTGATCTTGATGCGGCGCGAGGTGAGCGAGCGGAGGAACTCGACGTCGCGCACCTCGACCGGCCGCGTGCGCTGGATCGGGCCGACCACTCGCGGCACGGGGTTCTCGCGGCCGGTGCGGTCGACGGCGACGCCGGGCTCGTCGAGGTCGACGCCCTCGAGCGCGGTCGCGAACCGGTTGGAGTAGCTCTCGCGCCGCATCTCGCCGTCGGTGATCACGTCGACACCCGCCCGCTCCATGTCGGAGACGGCCAGGCGCGTCGCGTCGTCCTGAGCCTCCTCGAGGAACGGCTCCGGCACGCGCCAGAGCTCGCGCGCCCGCACGCGCGGCGGCAGCCGCTCGCCAAGGCGATCGCGGTCGATCAGCCAGCTCGGCTGGGGATAGCTCCCGACGACCGTCGTGACGAGAGCGTTCACGCCGCGAGTCTAGGTCGGGCTGCGGCGTCCTCCCTTCCACTTCGGGAAGCGGGTCTTCAGCTCCGGCCGTCGGCGGCTCGGCCGTCGTCGCCGATGGCTGTCGGCCCGTCCACGCCACGATCATCCACGTTACCGCCGATCCAAATGACCTCGAGGAGCGCCTCGCCCACGCCGCGGAAGGCGCCAGTGTCGGAGGGCCGACGCTCCTGCCTTCGAAGCGCCTCGAGCAGACCGTAGAGCGTTGTATGAAGCTCTTCGTCGCCGGCCGACTGTGCGTCGCGGACGAGGACGCGTTCGAGATGCTGGACAGCACGGGGGTCCGGGGTCCATTTATGCGGGCGACCCATGGCAGCCTTGGTCGCGGACGCCAGACCGGTCGGGACAGGAGGAAGGATGTCGCAGGAGTCCATATGTGCGAGCAGCTCCGCGACGATCTGCAGCGCGGCCTGACGAACGTGGGGCGCACCCTCGCGTCGACCGCGACCCCGTCGTGCCAAGTGCGAGAGACTGAGTAACGATCCAGACGTAGCCGCGCCGTAGGCCGAAGCCTCCACCGGATTGACGACACCAAAGGCGCTGAGCAGCAGACCGAGGAGCGAACCCGCGCCGAGCCCTGCGAGGTCGGGGACGCTGGCAAGTCCGTCTTGTACGGCGTCGACGAACGTCCGGCGCTGGACGAGCTCACAGAGCTCGTGGATCAAGTCCTCACGGAACTCCGAGAGCGGTTGCTCGCAGACGAGCGCCTCCAGGAACGCGGCGGGGAATCGGCGCACCACGAATTCCGGAGTTGGCGTGCCGTCTTCGCACTCGACTCGCGATAGCCGCGCTCGGACACCTGGGTCGCGGAGCGCCTTCTCGATGTGGGCTTGGGCATCCTCGAGCAGCGTGTCCTTGCCAAGTCGGGGCGCAGGTAGCCGGCCCCCGACCTCCAGCTTGATGTCGCGCTTCAGCCTACGTGCAGTTTTGACCGCCGCCTCTTTCGGCAAGGACAGCGCCCTCCTCAGCCTCGAGCGCTTGCCCTCTCGCTCGGCGTCGCCCCAGGCGCCGACGAAGATCACACCTGCGACGGAGTACGCGCTATCGGACCCCGTTCGACAGATCGCGATCGCCACCGCTTGGTAGAGAAGGGCGCTCCACGCCGCGGCTGTCACGGAGTCGCTTCCGTGTCCATTTCACGCCCGAGAACAGCGGGCCGATCGGCGGCAGGTGCGGGATCGGAACCACGACGAATGGCGACGAGATTGTGGAGTATGGTACGAACTGCCGGCCGCCGTGTCGAGTACCGGAGTCATAAATCCTCGTCGCAGCGCCCAACGTCACGTCGAGCTCGTGGCCGTTTCGGGGCGGCATGGGTCGGCGATTTGAATGGATGTGGGCGTCGATGCACAACTCCCGGAGCTCGTCGTCGGCCGCGTCGTCGCCGTCGACGACCACGCCGGCGCGCGGGCGCCCTCGTACCTGCTGCGGCTCGATCTCGGCCCTCGCGGGGAGGTCGAGACCTCCGTCGAGCGAGGCTCGTACGAGCGCGATGAGCTCGAGGGAACCCAGGTCGTCGTCGCGCTGCGCGGCGACGAGGCGCTCGTCCTCGCGGCGCGCTCGCACTCGGCCGGTCTCGTGCTGCTCCGCCCCGACCGCGCGGTCGAGGACGGCACCGTCGTCAGCTAGCGGATGCGAATCCCCAAGGCCATCCCCGCAGCACGGAGGCGACTCGCGCCCAGCGCCAGGTAGCGGTCGGCTCGCCTCGCGTCTCGCGTCGCGGCCGCGACGTTCCCACTGTCGTTCTCGACGAAGTCGAGCTGGCTCCTGACGCCCTTCAGCGTCGCCTCGAAGCCTTCGATCGCGAGCCTTCTCGCCCGCCGCTCGGCCGCCGTCGAGGCATGGTCGCGGCGCAGATTCGCGAGCGTCCGGACGAGCTTCGCGTGGAGCTCCGCCCGGTCGCGGGTCGTCCGGATCTGGGCGACACCGCGGAGCAGGTGCTTCTTGATCGACGCGTCGGAGGAGGAGCCGCAGCCGGCCGCGAGCACGAGCGACAGGAGCCCCGCCGCCCACCGGCGTCGCATCTCAGAGCCCGACGATGTCGTCGAAGCGCACGGGCACGCGGGTCAGCTCGCGGCCCGTCGCGTCCCGAAGCGCGGAGAGGATCGCCGCCGTCAAGACCACAGTCGGCGGCTCGCCGACGCCCTTCACGCCGTAGGGCGCGTCCGGCTCGGGGTCCTCGATCAGCACCGACTCGACGGGCGGCATGTCGAGCGTCGTCGGGATCAGGTAGTCGGTGAAGCTCGCGTTGGTGATCAGGCCGTCACGCGTCTGGATCTCCTCCATCAGCGCCAGGCCGAGGCCCTGCGCCGTGCCGCCCTCGATCTGGCCCTCGACCGCCTGCGGATTGACGGCGCGGCCGACGTCCTGGGCGGTTCCGATCCAGACGACGCGCATCAGCCCGAGGTCGACGTCGACCTCGGCGACGACGCGCATCGCCGCGCACGCATACGCGACGTGGGCACGTTCGCCGGTGACCTGTCCCGTCTCCGGGTCGAGCGGTGTCGTCCGCGGGTGCCGGTAGATCCGTTCGAGGTCGACGTCGGCACCGGTTCGCGTGTGCTCGGCGAGGGCGTCTCGGCACGCGAGCCGCACCGCGCCGGCAGCCATCCAGGTCATTCGCGACGCCGAGGCCGACCCCGACGAGCCGACGGCCGCCGTCGTCGCCGGAGCGAGGACGACGTTCTCCGTCTCGAGCTCGGTCCGCGCGGTCTGGAGGATGACGTTGGCGACGCCCTGCCCCACCTCGGCGGCGGCGCAGTGGACCTCGGCCGCGAGCTCGCCGTCGAGGCCGCGGAAGAGGCGCACGCGCGCAGCCGTGAAGTCGTCGAAGCCTTCCGAGTAGCCGATGTTCTTGAACCCGACGGCGAAGCCGACGCCGCGCCGGACGCCCTCGCCGCGCGTCGTGTTCCCGGAGCCGCCGGGAAGCCGGATCGGGTCGCGCGGCAGCTCCTCGGGCTCGGGCACCGGGAGCTCGGCACAGCGGCGGATCACCTCGGCGACCGGCAGCGTCCCCGTGATCCTCTGGCCGGTCGGCATCGAGTCGCCGGGCGCGAGGGCGTTCCGGAGCCTGAGCTCGACCGGCTCGATCCCGAGCTCGGCGGCGAGCTTGTCCATCTGCGCCTCGTGCGCGAAGCAGGCCTGGACGGCGCCGAAGCCGCGCATCGCCCCACACGGCGGGTTGTTGGTGTAGACGCACGTGCTCTCGACGAGGACGTTCTCCACCGCGTACGGGCCGCACGCGAACGAGGCCGCATTGGATGTGACCGCCGTCGAGCTCGAGGCGTACGCGCCGCCGTCGAGCAGGATCCGGACGCGGGCGCAGACGAGCTTGCCGTCGCGCGTCGCGCGGTGCTCGGCCCAGATCCTCGCGGGGTGGCGGTGGATGTGGCCGACGAACGACTCCTGTCGGTTGTAGACCATCTTCACCGGGCGGTTGGTGTGCAGCGCGAGCATCGCCCCGTGGATCTGCATCGACAGGTCCTCGCGTCCGCCGAACGCGCCGCCGACGCCCGCGAGGTGGATGCGGACCTGCTCCGGCGGCAGGCCGAGGCACGGCGCGACCTGGTCGCGGTCGACGTGGAGCCACTGGGTCGCGACGTAGACGTCGACGCCGCCTTCGCCATCGGGCACCGCAAGACCGGACTCCGGCCCGAGGAAGGCCTGGTCCTGGATGCCGAGCTCGTACACGCCCTCGACGGACACGTCGCCCTGCGCGTCCGGGTCGCCGCGCCGGATGACGAGCGAGCGCACGACGTTCGGCCGCGGGTCCTCGCGGTAACCGTGGCCCATCGTCGGCCCGTCCGGGTGCAGCGGCTCCTGCTCGGTCGCTCGCTCGGGGTCGACGATCGGCTCGAGCAGCTCGTACTCGACCCGCACCTCCTCCGCCGCGCGGCGCGCCTGCTCGGGATGCTCGGCGGCGACGAGCGCGACCGGCTCGCCGAAGTAGCGTACGCGCTCGAAGGCGAGCACCGGCTGGTCGGGGAACTCGAGCCCGTAGCGCTTCTCGCCGGGCACGTCCTCGTGCGTGAGGACGGCGTGCACGCCGGGCATCGTCAGCGCCCGCGAGACGTCGATCGAGCGGACGAGCGCGTGGGCGTGCGGGCTCCGGACCGTGTGTCCCCAGAGCATCCCTGCCGCGTGCAAGTCGCTCGAGTAGGCGAACTCCCCCGTCACCTTCGGGATCGCGTCCGTGCGGCGGGCGCTCTCGCCGATCCGGCCGAGCCGGAGCTTCTCCGCGGGAGCCGTCATCCGCGTCCGCCCAGGCGCTCGAGGAGCTCGTCGACCCGCTCGTCCAGCCGCGCGTACGTCTTGCGATAGGCGTCGGCGCCGCGACCGATCGGATCCGGCACGTCGAACAGCGGGACGACCTCGTCCGCTGCCGCCTCGCGCTCCGGGGTCAGGCGGCGCGCACGATGGGCGGTGAGGTCGACCCCGTACCTCGCGGCCGCGGCGACGGCGTCGCTCGGACACCGGCTGCCCTCGTAGGCGATCTCACCTGCGCTCTCGAACTCGACGTCGAGGCCGCGCTCGCCCGCCCGGAGCCGCGCGAGCTCCTCGGCGAACGGGCTCCGGCACAGGTTGCCGGCGCACACGAACAGGACCTTCATCGTCCCGCCGCCAGCCGCACGGCGTCGAAGATCTTGGCGTAGCCGGTACAGCGGCAGAGGTTGCCCGAGAGCGCCTCGCGGATCTCGTCGTCGCTCGGCTCGGGGTTCTGCGCCAGCAGGTCGGCCGCCGCCACGATGAAGCCCGGGGTGCAGAAGCCGCACTGGACGGCGCCGGTCTCGGCGAAGGCCGCCTGGACGCCGTGCAGCTGCCCGTCCTCGCCGAGCCCCTCCACGGTGACGACGTCATGGCCGTCGGCCTGCGCCGCGAGGACGAGGCACGAGCAGACGAGCACGCCGTCGAGGAGCACCGAGCACGACCCGCACTCGCCCTGCTCGCACGCGTTCTTCGAGCCGGGGAGGCCGAGCCCCTCGCGGAGCGCGAAGAGCAGGCTCTCGCCCTCCCACACCTCGACCTCGCGCGGCTCGCCGTTGACCGTGAGCCGGAGCTTCATGCGAGGCAGCGGTCGAGTGCGCGCCGCGTGAGCACGCGCAGGGCGTGCCGGCGATAGGCGGCGCTGCCGCGGACGTCGTCGATCGGGCTCGCGGCGGCGGCAACCCGTTCCGGGAAGGACTCGACGTCGTCGAGCGGCGCCTCGACGAGCGTCGGCACCGGCCCGGCCGACCCGAACGCCGCCCGCAGCTCGCCGTCGACCCGGAGCGCGAGCGAGACGACGGCGATCACCATCGCGTTCCGCGGGCCGACCTTCAGGAAGGTCTGCGGAGCCGCGGAAGCGTCGACCGACACGCCCAAGATGAGCTCGTCCTCGGCGAGGGCGGTGCGCTTCGGCCCGAGCAGGAACTCCTGGAGCGGGAGGCGCCGCTCGCCGCGGAGGCTCACGAGGTGCACCTCGCCGTCGCAGACGAGGAGCGGCGGGATCGCGTCGCCGGCCGGCGAGGCCGTCCCGAGGTTGCCGCCGATCGTGCCGCGGTTGCGGATCTGCGGCCCCCCGACGGTCCGCGAAGCCTCGGCGAGCGCCGGCAGGAGGTCGCGGAGCGGCGGGCGCATCGCCTCGGCGTAGGTGAGTCCCGCCCCAAGCCACAGCGCGCCGTCGCGGCGCGACCACCCGCGCAGCTCTCCGACCTCGTTGAGGTTCAGCAGGACGGGAGGGCGCGCGCGGTCGAAGTTGAGCTCGACCATCACGTCCGTGCCGCCCTGGATCGGGAGCGCATCCGGTCGCTCCGCCTTCAGGCGCAGCGCCTCGTTGAGCGTGCGGGGGCTCAGGACCTCCACGGCGGAAAGCGTACTGCGCTGCCGTGAGAGGATTGGGAGACGCATGAGCGTCGACCTCGCCCGCCGCCTCGCCGTCGCCCGCGGCGACGAGCCCGCCGATCTCGTCGTCCGCGGCGGCCGCGTGCTCTCTGTCTTCACGCGCGAGTGGCTGGAGACGGGCGTCGCGGTCGTCGACGGCTGGATCGCCGGGCTCGGCGACTACGAGGGGCGCGAGGTGCTCGACGCGACCGGCCGCTACGTCGTGCCGGGATTCGTCGACGCCCACATGCACCTCGAGTCGACGAAGCTCCTCCCGGACGAGTTCGCGCGCCTCGTCCTCCCGCTCGGGACGACGGCTGTCGTCCTCGACCCGCACGAGCTCGCGAACGTGCTCGGCACGGACGGCGTCCACTGGCTCCTCGACGCCTGCGACGGCCTGCCGCTCGACTTCTACTTCATGGCCTCGTCGTCGATCCCGGCCTCCGAGTTCGAATCGCCGCGGCGGCCCCTCCGCGCCGGCGACCTCGAGAGCCTGCTGCGGCGACGGCGCGTGCTCGGCCTGGCCGAGATGATGAACTTCCCGGGCGTCATCGGCGGCGACGAGGCGGAGCT
The DNA here is from genome assembly GCA_035640455.1 of Gaiellaceae bacterium. Classification (GTDB taxonomy): domain Bacteria; phylum Actinomycetota; class Thermoleophilia; order Gaiellales; family Gaiellaceae; genus AC-50. The sequence continues at coordinate 25,337 of DASQWB010000073.1, forward strand.
GGAGAAGCTCGCCCTCGCGGCGGGCGTGCACGTCGACGGGCACGCGCCGGGGGTGCTCGGCCCGGACCTGAACGCCTACGCGGCGGCCGGGATCCGTTCCGACCACGAGGCGCTGACCCAGGAGGAGGGGCGCGAGCGGCTGCGCGCCGGGATGTGGCTGCTGATCCGCGAGGCCTCGATGGCGCGGAACCTGCACGCGCTGCTCCCGCTCGTGCAGGAGTTCGGGACGAACAGGATCGCGTTCTGCACCGACGACCGCGACCCGGAGGACATCGCCGAGAACGGCCACATCAACGGGATGGTGCGCGAGGCGGTCGCGGCCGGAATCGCGCCGGAGGACGCGATCGTCCTCGCGACCCACAACCCGGCGAGCTGGCACCGGCTCTGGCACCTCGGCGCGATCGCGCCCGGCTATCAGGCCGACCTGCTCGTGCTTCCCGACCTCGAGCGCTTCGAGCCGGAGACGGTCCTGAAGGCGGGGCGGCCTGCGGCCGAGATCCCCCGCCCGGACGTGCCGGAATGGGTCAAGCACTCGGTGCGCATCCAGCCAATCGGAGAGGGCGACTTCCGGATCCCTTGGACGGACGGGAAGGCGCGCGTCATCGGGCTCGTCCCCGACCAGGTGGTCACGGAGCACCTCCTCGAGGAGCCGGCGGTGGCCGACGGCGCGGCCGTGGCCGATCCCGCGCGCGACCTCGCCAAGATCGCGGTGATCGAGCGCCACCTGGGGACCGGCCGCGTCGGGCTCGGGTTCGTTCGCGGATCGGGCCTCCGGCGCGGGGCGCTGGCCTCGACGGTCGCACACGACGCGCACAACATCGTCGTCGTCGGCGTCGACGACGCCGACATGGCGCGGGCGGTGCAGCGTCTCGCCGGCCTCGGCGGCGGGATCGCGGTGGTCGAGGGCGGCGAGGTCCGCGCCGAGCTGCCGCTCCCCGTCGCCGGTTTGCTCGCCGACGCACCTCTCGCCGAGGTGATCGAGAAGAGCCTGGCCTGCAACGACGCCGCGCGCGCGCTCGGCTGGTCAGGGGCGACGCCGTTCCTGACCCTGTCCTTCCTCGCGCTCTCCGTGATCCCGAGCCTCAAGATCACCGACCGCGGGCTTGTCGACGTCGACCGCTTCGAGCTCGTCCCGCTCGCCGCCGAATGATTCTCCAGAACGCCTACGTCGTCGTGATGGACGACGCCGGCACCGAGCACGCCGACGGTTGGATCCAGATCGAGGACGGCCTCGTGGCCGCGGTCGGCGCAGGCGAGCCGCCCGAGCCGGGCGAGGATCTCGGCGGCGCGGTCGTGACCCCGGGCCTCGTGAACGCCCATCACCACCTGTACCAGACGCTCACGCGCGCGCGTGCGCAGGAAGCGAGGCTGTTCGAGTGGCTGAAGGCGCTCTACCCGGTCTGGGCCGGGATCGACGCCGAATCGGAGTACGCGGCCGCGCGCACCGGCCTCGCCGAGCTCGCGCTCTCCGGATGCACGACCGTCTTCGACCACAACTACGTCTTCCCGCGTGGCCGCTCCGGCCTCGTCGAGGCGGAGGTGCAGGCGGCGCAGGAGCTGGGACTGCGCCTCGTCGCTTCCCGCGGCTCGATGGACATGGGCGAGTCAGACGGCGGCCTCCCGCCCGACTCGCTCGTCGAGGAGCTCGACGACGTGCTCGCCGACACCGAGCGGCTGGCAGGGCTCGCCGACGGCGACGGCCGCGTCCAGATCGCGGTCGCGCCCTGCTCGCCCTTCTCGGTGACGGGTCGCCTAATGGAGGCCTCGGCGGAGCTCGCGCGCCGGCTCGGTCTCGTCCTGCACACGCACCTCGCCGAGACGGTCGAGGAGGAGGACTACTGCCGCGAGCTCTACGGCTGCCGCCCGGTCGAGTACCTCGAGCGGCTCGGCTGGCTCGAGGACGACGTCTGGTGCGCGCACTGCGTCCACCTCTCAGACGGCGACGTCGACGCCTTCGGTCGGACCGGCGTCGGCGTCGCCCACTGCCCGACCTCGAACCTGAGGCTCGGCGCGGGAGTGGCGCGGACGCGCGACCTCCTCGACGCGGGCGTGCGGGTCGGCCTCGGCGTCGACGGCTCGGCCTCGAACGAGCGCGGCGACCTCCTCTTCGAGGTGAAGCAGGCGCTCCTCGTCGCGCGCGGCCGTAGCGGGCCCAAAGCGCTGACGGCGCGCGAGGCGCTGCGTCTCGGCACGCGCGGCGGCGCGGCCGTCCTCGGGCGGGACGACATCGGCTCGCTCGAGCCGGGCAAGCGCGCCGACCTCGCGATCTGGCGCACCGACGGCCTCGAGCTGGGCGGCGCGGACGATCCCGTCGCCGGCCTCGTCCTCTCTGCGCCGCACGGCGTCGACACCTTGCTCGTCGGCGGCGAGGAGGTCGTCCGCGGCGGTGCGCTCGTCCGCGCGGACGAGCAGGAGATCGCCCGCGAGCACCGGAAACAGGCGGCGAGGCTCCCGCGGTGACGCTCTCGACGCACATCCTCGACACCGAAGAGGGCGAGCCCGCCGCGGGCGTGAAGGTCGGCCTGTACCGTGGGAAGGACCTCATCTCGCTCCAGGAGACGGATGAGGACGGCCGGATCGAGAACCTCTTCGAGGGTCGGTTCGTGCCGGGTGAGTACCGGCTCGTGTTCTACGTGGGCGGCGGGTTCTTCGAGCGCGTCGAGCTCGTCCTCGCGCTGGTCGAGGATCGCCACTACCACGTTCCGCTCCTCATCTCGTCCTACGCGTGCGCGACCTACCGCGGCAGCTGACCGTCGATGAGCTCGCCGAGCTCTTCGGCGCGCACACACGGCTCGTCGAGCTGCTCGCGGAGCGAGAGGATCCGCTCGGCGCGGCCCGAGACGTGATCGCGCAGCTGTCCGAGGAGGACAAGGCCGCGGCGCTCGCCGCCCATCCGCGGATCGGCGAGCCGTCGCCGGAGCAGCGCGGCGGGGACCCGGCCGTGCTCGCCGAGCTCGCGTACCTGAACCAGGTCTACGAGGAGAAGTTCGGCTTCCGCTTCGTCGTCTTCGTGAGCCGCCGCTCGCGAGCGGAGCTGCTCCCGGTCCTCCAGGAGCGGCTGGGAAGAACCCGCGAGGAAGAGCTCGAGACGGGCCTCGAGGAGCTCGTCCGCATCGCGGAAGACCGGTGGCGCCGCGGATGACGGTCGCCGTCGACCCGTACGTCTGGGACTGGGGCGACCTCCTCTTCCGCTGGCTGCACGTGATCGCCGCGATCGTCTGGATCGGCACGTCCTTCTACTTCGTCGCGCTCGACAACCACCTGCGCCCGCCGGCCGACTCGCGCGACGCCGAGCGCGGCATCGGCGGCGAGTCGTGGGAGATCCACGGCGGCGGCTTCTACCGGATCGAGAAGTTCCGCGTCGCGCCGCCGAGGCTCCCCGAGCCGCTGCACTGGTTCAAGTGGGAGGCCTACACGACGTGGCTCTCCGGCTTCGCGCTCTTCGTCGTCGTCTACTACGTCCACGCGTCGTCGTTCCTCGTCGACCCGACGGTCGCGCATCTGGAGAGCTGGGAGGCGATCGTGATCTCGATCGCCGGGCTGGCGCTCGCGTGGGTCGTCTACGACGCGCTCTGCCGCGTCCTCGGGCGCGACGAGAGGCTGCTCGCGCTCGCCGTCTTCGGCTTCGTCGTGCTGGCGGCCTGGGGCGCGTCGCGGCTCTTCGCCCCGCGCGCCGCCTACCTCGAGGTCGGGGCGATGATCGGGACGATGATGGTCGGCAACGTCTTCTTCGTGATCATCCCGGCGCACTGGGAGCTCGTCCGGGCGAAGCAGGCCGGGCGCGAGCCCGACCCGCGCTGGAACGTGCGCGGCAAGCAGCGCTCGGTGCACAACAACTACCTGACGCTGCCGGTGCTGTTCGCGATGCTCTCGAACCACTTTCCGTTCACGTACGAGCACGAGCACGCCTGGCTCGTCCTCGTCGCGCTGATGGGGCTCGGCGCGCTGGCACGCCACTTCTTCAACCTCCGCCACGCCGGCCGCAACGCGTGGTGGATTCCGGCGACGGCGCTCGTCGGCTTGGGCGTTGTCGCGTTCCTCATTCGGCCGCCGAGCACTCCGGCGGTTGCGCGTGGCGGCCCCGCTGTGCCCTTCGCGAAGGCGAACGCGGTCATCCGCGCGCGCTGCGTCCCCTGCCACTCGGCTAATCCGACGCAGCCGGGGGTCACGACGGCTCCGAAGGGGGTGCGCCTCGACACCCGCGCCGAGATCGAGGCGCAGGCGAGCGCGATCCTCGAGCAGACCGTGGTGCTCAAGGCGATGCCGCTCGCGAACGCGACGCACATGACCCCGGCCGAGCGAGACCTGCTCGCGCGCTGGTTACGCTCCCGCTGATGCTGGAGATCACCGCCGCCGGCTTGCGGTTCGTGGCGCGCTTCGAGGAGGAGCTCGCGCCTGCGACGGTGGCCGCCTTCCGCGCGATCCTCCCGTTCGAGGACCGGATCATCCACTGCCGCTGGAGCGGCGAGTCGAACTGGATCCCCTGGGGCGACCGCGACCTCGGGATCGGCCCCGAGAACGCAACCTCCTATCCGCACCCCGGGGAGCTCGCGCTGTATCCCGGCGGCGTCAGCGAGACGGAGCTGCTCTTCCCGTACGGCTACTGCAACTTCGCGAGCAAGGCCGGACAACTGGCCGCGAACCACTTCGCGACGCTCGTAGAGGGCGTGCAGCAGCTGCCGGAGCTCGGCCGGCTCACCTTGTGGGAGGGCGCGCAGCCGATCGCGTTCCGCGAGACCAACAACTAGGCACTCTTCGACTGCGAGCGCGCCAAGGACCTCGCAGGTTCACGAGACCCGGGCCGAGCGGTGAGTCTGGCGTGACCTCGGCTGCGCCAGTCGGCGGCATCTGATCTCTCTCCACCGGTTATTCAACGCTCGCGCGCGGCGCGAATCTCTTCATCGTTCAGTCCGCCGTCACGAAGTTGGCGATCCGAGCATCGGGCGCCGAGCAAGCGAATGTCGTGGAGGTAAGCTCCGACTAGATCTGCGTCCTCCAAATTCGCCGTGCCCAGGTTTGCAGACTCGAGGTTTGCGCGTTGGAGGACGGCTTCCTGAAGGTCCGCGTTGAAGAGATTCGCCCGTAGATCCGCGTGCTGTAGCTCTGCACCTTGCATCTGAGCGCCCAAGAGGCCGGCGGCAGTTAGCGTGGCGTGGCTGAGTTTCGCGTTGCGAAGCGATGCTTCGTACATCCGACAGAACGACAGATCGGCGTACTGGAACTGAGCGCTGTCGAGCTGCGCGAAGGCGAGATCGCTGTTGCGCAAATTGAGCTTCTGCCCAGCGTCCTCCTGGTGTGCGTCGCGCCGCGCGAGAACGGTGAGCGCTGCCTGGACATCACCCGCCATGGGTCTTGTGGGGTGCGAATCTGGTGGCACCGTGAGCCGTGCGTGCTCGCGCACGAAGGCTGTCAAGACTTCCATGATCGTCCAGTGGTCTCGTCGCGAGTCCCGCGCGATCCGCTCGAGGGCATAGATCCCGCCGAGGCGAACGTCGAGCTGCGGGCTTCCGAGCTGATCTATTGCTCGTGTGAATCGCTCGGTGACCTGTCCCTCGCGATTGAGCCGGTAGGTCCGCGCGGTGAAGTAGAGGCCAATTAGTAGGCCGAATCCGACGAGCGCTTGGACGAGGGTCGTGCGGACGTCGTTCTCGGCCTTGAGTCGCTCAGGATCCGTGAGCTTCCCTCCGACGACGATCCCAGGGAGGCGCCAAAACGCCACAACGAGAATCACGGCCACAAGACAGCCGAGCGGGAGCCAGATTCCTCGTCTTTTCAACACGAATGCAGGGAGATCGTGACCGTTAGGTCGGTCATCGCACAAGGGAGCCCAGTCGCCAAGACCGGAGCGCAATCAGCAGGCGCTGAACGGAGGCAGATTGCACGTGAGGGCTCGAGGCAGCCTTGTTTTGCGACGAGCGCAGTCACTTGCTGGCAGGAAAACACAAGCGCAACCGCCAGCGGCGACGTGGCCGGACATCGGCGAGAGGACTATGGGAAGGGCCCCGGCCACGCCGGGGCCCTTCCCGCAGCCGGTAACGCGGCTCAGCCGACCTTGCGGGTGAAGATGCTCGCGTGGTCAGCCGCGCTGGAGATCGCGAAGAACGGGAAGAAGCTCGTCCCGTCCGTCCCAAGCCCTTCGTAGTCGCCGAGGAAGAATCCCCGCGCGACCGGCGCTTGGCGGCTGTCGAACGACGTGTCCGTCGTCCGGATCTCCTCGTCCCAGCTCGCGGAGCTCGTGCAGTCCTCCGTCGCCGCGTGACAGTGGACGACGAAGGCGTCCGTCGGCGTCGTCGCGCCGCCGTCCGCCGTGTTGTTGCGGAAGTCGTAGTACGAGACCGCCACCGTGCTGTCGTTCCGCACCGACACCATCGGCGTGAACGCCTGCTGGTTGCCGAGCGGGATGTTCGTCGGCGTGGCGTTCACCTTGATCGGCGCCGACCAAGTCAGGCCGCCGTCGGTCGACCGCGACAGCGCGATGCTCGACCGTGGCCCGAAGTTCGAGGCCTGCCACACGACGTAGATCGCGCCGGTGTTCGGATCGACGGCCGCCTCGGCGTTGATGTCGCCCGTGCGGTGGGCGGCGCTGTCGTCGGGATCGCGCACGATCCCTCGCGCGAACTGGGAGATCGTGACCTCCTTCTGCGTCCAGCTCGCGCCGTGGTCGGTCGAGCGGATCGCGGAAATGAACGTGCCCCGGGTGCCACCGGTGTTCTTGAACGACCGGATCTGCGTGAAGATGTCGACCAGTTCGCCGTTGAACCCGCCGCTCGTCGGTTCGACGACGATGAGGTTGCCGATCGTCTGGGCGACCTGGCCGGCCTTGTAGATCTTCCGGGCCGGCTCCCATGAGGCGCCGCCGTTCGTCGTCCGCGAGAAGTACACGTCGCCCGAGAAGTCGATCGAGTTCTCGAACGCCCGCTGGTTCGTGTTCCCGCTCGTCGGCGAGGCCAAGCGATCCCACACCGCGTAGGCGAAGTTCGAATCGTTGGGATCCGCCGTCATCGAGTTCTTGTCGTTGAGGACGTTCTGGCTCTCGTCGCGGATCAGCGTGGTCGGGTTCCCCCACGATGCGCCGTGGTTCGTCGAGCGCATGACGAGCATCGAGTTCGGGTGGATTCCGAACCCGCCGGCGTTGGTGTCGACCGAGAGGGTCATCAGGTACGCGGTCCCGTTCGGCGAGATCGCGACCCACGGATCGGACGACCGCTCGTAGTTGCCGCCGTTCGCGGCGGTGCCCCCGGTGCAGACCGACGACTTCGTGTTCGAGTTGATGGTCCACGTGGCGCCGCCGTCCGTGCTGCTCGCCGACACGATCCCGCGCGACCCGCCGTCGTTCCACCGGTCCTGCTGCCAGGCGCCGACGAGGACGTTCGGGTTCGACGGGTCGACCATGACGTGCGGCTCCACCTCGGTGCCGTAGTTGTTCACCGACGTGCTCGACGCATTCGTGTCGCCGATGCACGCGGCCGGAATCGGGCTGGCGCCCGAGACTTGGACGAGCGGCCCTTCGCTGAACGGTGCCGCCGCCGCTTGTAGGACAAAGAGTGTCAGCGCCGCGAGGAACACACCCGCGAGCGCCGCGCGCAGCTTGCGTTGCAAAGACCTCACCTCCCCTAGGTGAACAACGCGACCCTATATCGACGTCTGCTGACCGTCAACGGCCGTTCGGGAGGCAAATCAGCGCTCCTCCCGCACGTACGGGAGCCCGAGGCTCGCCGGCGCGCCAAGGCGGCGCCGACCGCCGCTCGACGAGGCGAGCACGAGGACGACGACCGTCATCAGGTACGGGAGCGAGTTCGCCCACAGCTCCGTCGGTCCGAGGTGGATCTCGCGTGCCTGGAGCTGCGGCGCGAGCGCCTGCAGGGCGCCGAAGAAGTACGCGCCGACGAGACAGAGCTCGGGCCGCCAGAAGGCGAAGATGACGAGCGCGATCGCGATCCAGCCGGCGCCGCCCGTGATCCCGTCCACCCATTGCGGCGTGATCGCCAGCGTGAACGTCGCGCCCGCCACGCCGGCGAACGCGCCGCCGACGAGCGTGTGCGCGTAGCGGTACGCGACGACGTCGATACCCATCGCGTCGGCCGCCGCGGGCGACTCGCCGACTGCGCGGACGTTCAGGCCGGGCCGCGTCCGCGAGAGGTAGAGCCAGACCGCGACGACGCAGACCCAGGAGGCGTAGACGAGCACGTTCTGGCCGAACAGGATCGGGCCCACGACGGCCCAGCGCTGGAAGCTCTCGGGGAAGACCGCGTGGAACGCGTGGCGCGCCGGGTTGTCGGCGAGGTCGAGGTCGTTCCCGAGGTAGGACGAGAGGCCGGCCGCACCCGCGAAGATGGTCAGCGCGAGCCCCGAGACGATCTGGCTCGCGCGCAGCGTGATCACGAGAAAGGCATGGATCGCCGCCATCGCCGCGCCGGCGAGCGCCGCCACGCCGATCGACGCTGCGAGCGAGAGGCCGGTGTTCGCGTGCAGGCGCTGCACCGTCCAGAAGCCCATCACCGCGCCGACGAGCATCATCCCCTCGACACCGAGGTTGAGCACGCCCGAGCGCTCCGCGAGGAGCTCGCCGAGCGCCGCGTAGAGCAGCGGAGTCCCGTACGCGACGCCAGAGGCGATCAAGACGACGAGTAGTGAGTCGTTGATCACGCGGCCTCCGGTGCGGGCGCAGCCTCCGGTGCGCGGCGGCCGAAGCGGATGCGGTAGCGGACGAGCAGCTCGCCGCCGAGGGCGGAGAAGAGGATGATCCCCTGCATCACGCCGACGAGCCCGGACGGGAAGTCCGCGCCCTGAAGCGCGTTGCCCGCGTTCTGGAGGCCGCCGATCAGGAATGCGACGAGGACGACGGCGAACGGGTTGTAGCGGGCGAGCGCGGCGACGACGATCCCCGCGTAGCCGTAGTACTGCTTCTGGAGCCCGTTCGGGTCGGCGTCGAGCGTGTGCCGGAAGTCGCCGTCCTGGCTCGCTCCGCCGAGCCCGGCGAGCGCGCCCGAGATCGCCATGACGGCGAGGATCTTCCGGCGCGTGCGCATCCCGGCGTAGCGGGCGGCACGCGCCGAGTCGCCGAGCACCTGCGCCTCGAAGCCGAACCGCGTCCGCGCATAGAGCACCCAGAGGACGACCGCCGCGAGGAGCGCGAAGCCCGCGCCGAGCGGCAGGACGATCGCGCCGCGAACGTGCACCGTCGCGGCCGGCCAGATGGCCGAGTTCGGCAGGTCCTTGCTCGTCGGGAAGACGGCGGCGTTAAAGCCCTTCGTCTGCCGCCAGTACGACTGGCTGTTGAAGATGAGGTACGTCAGCAGGTAGGCGGCGACGTAATTGAGCATCAGCGACGTGATGATCTCGTTGGTCTTGAAGAAGGCCCGCAGGACGCCGGGGATCAGCGCCCACGCGGCGCCGCCCGCGCAGCCGGCGACGACCATCGCGGCGATCGCGAACGCCGACGGCCCGCCGCTCCCGCCGAAGTAGAGCCCGGCCGCGGCCGCCGTGATCGCACCGACGTAGAGCTGGCCCTCGCCGCCGATGTTGAACAGGCGCATGCGGAAGGCGGCGGCGGCCGCGAGCCCGGTGAAGGCGAGCGGCGTGGCCGCGATCAAGGTGTCGCTGAGCGCGCCGTTGGCAACGAAGGCCGCGTCGAACAGCCTGCGGTAACTCGACAGCGTGTCGTGGCCAGTCGCGAGCAGCACGACGCCGGAGGCGAAGAACGCGAACACGAGCGACGCGGCGGGAACGACGACGGTTAGCCAGCGCGGCTGGCGCAGCCGGCGCTCAATCCGCACGTGGATCGTGTCCTCCGGCCATGAGCAGGCCGATCTCTTCGACGCTGGCATCGGCGCGTGTCGTCTCGCCGAGGATCGCGCCCTCGTACATGACCGCGATCCGGTCGGCGAGCGTGAGGATCTCGTCGAGGTCCTCGCTGATGAGCAGGATCGCGACGCCCTCGCCGGCAGCGTCGCGCAGGTACTCGTGCACCGTCTCGATCGCGCCGACGTCCAGGCCGCGCGTCGGCGACGCCGCGACGAGCAGCCTGGGCAGGGCCGAGAACTCCCGCGCTAGCACGACCTTCTGGAGGTTGCCGCCGGAGAGGAGCCGCGCGGGCGACGCCGGGCCCGGCGCGGCGATGCGATAGCGGCGGATCAGCTCGATCGCCCGTTCGCGAATCCGGCGCAGGCGGAGCAGCGGCCCGCGCGACACGGACCGCTCGCGGTACGACTTGAGCGCGAAGTTCGAGGCGATGCTGATGCTCGGGGCGACTCCCGTCCCGAGCCGGTCCTCCGGCACGTAGGCGACCCCGGCGCCGATCGCCGCGCGCGGATCGCCGCGGCGCAGCGTCTTCCCGCCGACGCGGACCGCGCCCTCGGTCGGCGGGCGGATCCCCGCGACGGCTTCCGCGAGCTCGCGCTGGCCGTTCCCGGCCACACCTGCGACGGCGACGATCTCCCCGCCGCGCACCGCGAGCGAGACGCCCCTCACCGCCGCGCCGCCGCGGTCGCCGGCCGCCCACACGCTCTCGAGCTCGAGGACGACGGGGCCTGGCGTACGGGCGGCAGCCGCCGCGCCGCCGCCGGCAAGCTCGCGCCCGACCATGAGCGCGGCGAGCGAGCGCGGCGTCGCCTCGGCCGCGTCCACGGTCGCGATCGTCCGCCCGTCGCGCAGGACGGTGACGCGGTCGGCAACCGCCTTCACCTCGTGCAGCTTGTGCGAGATGAAGATCACCGTCCGGCCTTCGGCGGCCATCTCGCGCAGCGTCTCGAAGAGCACCTCGGCCTCCTGCGGCGTGAGGACGGCGGTCGGCTCGTCGAGGATGAGGACGCGCGCCTCGCGGTAGAGCGCCTTCAGGATCTCGACGCGCTGCTGCTCGCCGAGCGAGAGCTGCCAGATCCGGGCGCGCGGCTCGACGGCGAGCCCGTACCGCTTCGAGAGCTCGGCGACGCGCCGCTCGATTGCGCGGCGGCGAAGCCGGAACGCGCGGCCCTCGCCTCGGTGGTCGCCGAGGACGACGTTCTCCGCGACGGTGAACGGCTCGACGAGCCGGAAGTGCTGGTGGACCATGCCGATCCCCACCTCGAGCGCATCGCGCGGCGCGTGGAACTCGACCCGCCGCCCGTAGAGGAAGATCTCGCCCTCGTCGGGCCGGTAGAGCCCGGTCAGGATGTTGGAGAGCGTGCTCTTGCCGGCGCCGTTCTCGCCGAGCAGCGCGTGCACCTCGCCGGCGGCCGCCTCGAAATCGACTCCGTCGTTCGCGACGACGCCGGGGAACCGCTTGGTGATCCCCCGCATCTGCACGGCTGGAGGCGGAGGGGCGCCGTCGGCGCCCCTCCGGTCGAACTCGGTCGGGACGGCGGCGTCCCCCATTCGTTAACCCTTGGGGCTGCCGATCACGCCCCGGACGAGCCAGTTCATGCCGTAGAGGCTGTTCGTCCCGCCCTTCAGCACCTGCATCCGCTGCCCCTTCTTCACGCGCAGCTTGCCGTGCTGGTCATACAGCGGGCCGGTGAACTCGTAGAACGAGCCGTTCTTGATCGTCTTCATCTTCTTGGCGATTGCAGCCTTCGTCGTCTTGCTCACCTTCGGCCCGTACGGCGCGAGCGTCGTGAAGCCGTCCTTGATGCTTCCGTAGTAGAAGCCCGACTTCCAGGTCCCGTTCATCGCGGCCTTGACGCGGCGCAGGTAGTACGGCCCCCAGTTGTAGACCGAGGCGGTGAGCCAGGACTTGGGTGCATAGCGCTTCGCGTTCGAGTCGTAGCCGACCCACGGGATGTGCTTCGACTCCGCGAACGTGCCGGTCGCCGGCGAGTCGACGTTCTGGCCGAGGACGTCGGCGCCCGCCGAGACCAGGCTCTCGGCCGCCTTCTTCTCCTTCGCCGGGTCGAACCAGGAGTTCGTCCACACGAGCTTCACCTTCGCGCCCGGGTGCATCAGCTGCGCGCCGAGGGCGAAGGCGTTCGCGTGCCGAATAACCTCGGGGATCGGGTACGCGACGACGTAGCCCAGGATGCCCTTCTTCGTCGCGGCGCCGGCGGCCATGCCGGAGAGGAAGATCGTGTCCTCGGCGGCGCCGAAGTACTCGGACAGGTTCTTCGCCGTCTGCGTTCCCGTCGCCTGCTCGAACTTCACGCTCGGGTACTTCGCGGCGAGCTTCTTGTCGAAGTAGCCGTACGACGTCCCGAAGATCATCGAGTACCCGTCGCGGACGAGGCCGGCGACCGTCTGCTTGAGCTGCGGCCCGAGGGCGATGTTCTGCTTGTACGTCGTCTGGACCTTGCTCCCGAGCTTCTTCTGGACGTAGAGCCGGCCGACGTCGTGCGCCTGCGACCAGCCGGCGTCGTTGTGCGGGCCGACGTAGATCCACGCGACCTTGAAGACCTTGGACTGCTTGTGTGTCCTCGCCGAGCCCGTTGCCGCACCGAGCACGAGGGCGACCGCGACGGCGCAGGCGAGGAGCGTCACCGCGAGGGCGAGCTTCCCGTTCTTCATCTCCTCCTCTTCCTCCCAGGGGTGGGGCGCAGAGCGACGCCACTATAGGACGCTGGAGGGGCTAGCTCCTAATCGCTTCGAGCGGTGAGGCGTGCGAGCGCGCCGGCCAGCACGTCGACCGCCAGCAGGACGTCTTCCGGGCTCGATTCCTCCTCGGGCGAGTGGCTCACGCCGCCGTTCAGGCTGCGGACGAAGAGCATCGCCGTCGGGATGCCGGCTGTGGCGAGGATCGCCGCGTCGTGGCCGGCTCCCGAGGGCAGCTCGACGACGGGGAGGCCGCGCTCCTCGAGTTCGACGCGCAGCGCGGCGCGCGGCTCGGCCGCCATCGCCACGGGCTCGAGGCGGAACGTCGGCTCGAGCTCGAGCTCGGCCGCGAGCTGGTCGAGGCGCTCGCGATCAGGCGCGCGCGCGTCGACGGCGACGCGCACCCGACCCGGGATGACGTTGCCGAAGCCCGGCTCGACCTCGAGCCGGCCCACGGTCGCGACGGCCCCGTCAATCGCGGACGCGGTCTCACGGACGTGGAGGACGTACTCGGCAGCCGCCACGAGGGCATCCCGGCGGAGGCTCATCGGCACGGTGCCCGCGTGGCCGGTCACGCCCTCGAAGACGCGCTCGGCGCGGACGATCCCCGCGATCCCCGTGACGAGCCCGAGCGGGGCGCCGGCCTGCTCGAGCACCGGCCCTTGCTCGACGTGCACCTCGAGAAAGGCCGACGGGCGCGCGCCGGCGGCGACGAAGGCGCTGCTGCCCACGCAGCCGCGCTCCTCGTCGCGGAAGACGACGACGGCGCCCCTACCGACGCGCTCGACCGCCTCGATGCCGGCGACGACGCCGAGAGCGCCGTCGAACTTCCCGCCCTGCGGCACGGAGTCGAGGTGCGATCCGGTCATGACCGCGGGATCGCTCGTCCTCCCGACGAGATTTCCGGCGGAATCGACCTCGACTGTGAGCCCGGCCTCCTCCATCCAGGCGGCGGCGAACTCGTGGGCCCGGTCCTCGCCCACGCTGCCTCCCACGCGATTGGCGCCGGGCCCTCCGCCGATGGCATAGAGCTCGTCGAGCCGCTCGAGGACTCGCGAAGCCGTCATGGACAGCGGGCATCTTACGACCGGCCAGATGGACCGCTAACCTCGCGGCGGCGGGCCGGAGCCTCGACGCCGTCCAGGCCGTAGCCGCAGCGGCCTGGCTCTCCGGCTCGGAGCGTCCGGCCCGCGTTTCTCAGACTTGCCCGCTTGTAGCGCCGACGACGAGGCGCTTCAATCGTCGAGTGAGCCGCCCTCGCCAGGTCGTCTCGGCTCTCGGCACCGCCGCTCGCAACGACGACATCCGCCGTGTGGAGCTGGCGTGGGGCGCGGCGATCGCCGCCGAATGGGCGCACTTCGTCGCGCTCGGCGTCTTCGCGTACAAGGCGGGCGGAACCTCCGCGGTCGGTGTCGCCGGGCTCGTTCGGCTCCTTCCGGCCGCGATCGTCGCTACCTTCGCGGCGTCGTTCGCAGATCGGTTCCGGCGCGAGCGCTTCCTGCTCGCGGTTGCGCTCGTCGGGTCGGCCGCCCTTGCCGGCTCCGCGGCGGCCGCGGCCGCGGGCACAACCGTCCTCGTGTTCGCATTCGCGGCGCTCATGGGCGTCGCCTCGACCCTCGTCAGGCCGGCCCTCCAGGCGCTGCTCCCGTCCCTCGCTCGAACGCCCGACGAGCTGATCGCGGCGAACGGCGCGACGTCGACGGTCGAGAGCGTCGGCACCCTGGCCGGCCCGTTGGCGGCAGGCGTGCTCGTGTCGTTCGCCGACGTGGCGCTCGTCTTCGCCGTCGGCGCCGCGTTGCTCGTGGCGGGCGCCCTGCTTCTGACACGCGTGACGGTCGAGGGTCGCGTCGAGCGCTCTGTCACGGCTCGCGGCGAGACGGTCTACGACATGCTCGCGGTCGGCCTTCGGGCCGTCAGCGAGCCGCGCCCTCGGCTCGTGACCGGCCTCGTGGCCGCGCAGGCGTTCGTCCGCGGGTGCCTCAACGTCTTGATCGTCGTCGCCGTCTTCCGTGTCCTGCACGCGAGCGCGGGCGCGGTCGGGTACATGACCGCAGCGCTCGGCGTCGGCGGCCTCGTCGGGGCCTTCGGCGCGATGACCCTCGGGGGGCGACGGCTCGCCGCCGACTTCGGCCTGGCGCTCGTCTTCTGGGGCATGCCGATCGCGCTCATCGCGCCGCGGCCCTACCTCGCCGCAGCGATCTTCCTGCTCGCGATCGTGGGTGCCGCGAACAGCGTCGAGGACGTAGCCGTCTTCACGCTCCTCCAACGCATGGTCCCGGACGACGTCCTGGCCCGAGTTCTCGGCCTGGTTTGGGGCCTCGCGATGGGCGCCGTCGCCCTCGGCTCGATCGCGGCCCCGGCCATCGTCGGCGCGCTCGGCCCGCGCCTCGCGTTCGCCGTCGTCGGCGCGATCCTCCCGCTTCTGACGCTCGTGACATACCGGCGGCTCCTCGAGATCGACCGAGCGGTCGCTCCGGCGGCGGAGCTCGAGCTTATCGACGACGTGCCGATGTTCGCGCCGCTCTCGATCGCGGCCAAGGAACGGGTGGCGGCGAGCCTCGTGCCGGTTTCCGTCGCCGCGGGGGAGCGCGTCATCCGCGCCGGCGACCCCGGCGATTCGTTCTACATCGTCGGCGACGGCGCGCTCGAGATCGACGCGAATGGCGCGCATTCCGCAGCGCGGCGCGGCGACTACTTCGGCGAGATCGCGCTCCTGCGCGACATACCGCGAACGGCGACGGTGACGGCCGTCGTCGATTCACAGCTGTACGCCCTCCAGCGTGACGACTTCCTCGCCGCCGTGACGGGGCACTCGGCCGCGCGTGCGGCGGGGCAAGCGGTCGCCGAGGAGCGGCTCGCCCGATGACCTTTGTTTCCGGATTGAAATTCGGATTCGAGCCTGCCATGGTGGATCGGCGATGGCGGGACGGATCTTCTACGTCGGCGCCCTGGTGGGCGCGGTCGCGCTCTGCGGAGCGGCAACCGGGCGAGG
This sequence comes from Gaiellaceae bacterium, assembly GCA_035640455.1. Lineage (GTDB taxonomy): Bacteria > Actinomycetota > Thermoleophilia > Gaiellales > Gaiellaceae > AC-50. The sequence continues at coordinate 40,827 of DASQWB010000073.1, forward strand.
CGCCAATCCCGGGCCGAACGTCTCGCTGTCGGTGAGCGGCGCGCCGGGCGCCGTCTCCCTCGGCCACTACGTCGCCTACACCGCGACGATCCACAACGGCGACTCGAACAACGTCACCCACGTCGCCCTCGCCGCTCCGACGGCGGGCTCGACGTCGCCCTTCCCGCTCACGTACGTCTCGGTCTCGCCGAGCGCCGGCACGTGCTCGGCCCCGCCCGGCCTGCCGCTCAGCTGCTCCTTCGGGTCGCTGAAAAGCGGCGACACGATCACCGTTACCTTCGTCTTCCGCGCGCCCGCGGCGATCCCGCCGAGCGGCGCCGCGGTCACCTTCGTCGCCCAGACGAGCTTCGACGAAGGGCCGAACGACCAGAACTCCTCGCACACGGACACGGACGCCGCCTCCGCCTCGACGACCCTCGGAGCGGTCGGCAGCGACTTCGTCACCGGCTTCGTCCCGTTCTCGCTCGGCGACGACCTCGAGACGGCCGGGGACCTCACCGGCCCGTCGAACGGCAACCCGCAGAAGACCGGCCTCGATGTGCCGGCCTTCGCCGCCGCGTCGCTCGGGGCCACCGGTGTGGTGCAGGAGGTCCCGCATCCCGCCACCGACACGACCTCCGACTGCCAGGCCGGGTTCTCCTGCTTCGGCCAGACGTCGTTCGTGACGCTCCCCGGCGTCTTCTCGCCGCCGCTCGAGCTGTCGTTCCGATTCGACGCGTCCGAGCTGCCGCCCGGCATGACGGACAAGAAGCTGAGGATGTTCCACGACGGCGTCCTCGTGCCGCGCTGCACCACGCCCGGAGTGCTCTCTCCCGCGCCGACGTGCCAGTCGTCGACGACGACCTTCGACGACAAGGACCTCGGAGCGCTGCTCCTCTCGAACTCGAACGGGAGCTATCGGCCCTAGAACCTCGTAGAGATCCGGCACGTGGACGAGGTGCCCGGCCGCGCGGAGGTCCGGCGAAGGCGAGACACGCCGGGCGTCAGCCCGTGCGCGTGATTGAAGAGCAGCCCCTCCGCCGGGGAGGTGCAGCCTACTGAGCCGTTGCCGCCGGCGAGGCGAGCGCCGACCGGGCCCACGCGGCCGCCACGGCGCTCCCCTTGCGCTCGTAGAGCGACGCGGCCTCCTCGACGGCGTGGCGCGCCTCCGCCTCGTCGCCGAGGACGAGCAGGACATCAGCGAGGTCGACCAGCGCGTCGGCCTGCCAGACGAGCGCATCGGTCCGGCGGAGGATCTCGACCGCCTCGCGCGCGAGCTCGAGCGCGTGCGCCGCCTCCCTGCGGCGCGCGAGCACCTTGGCGCGTACCGAGCGCCAGAGCGCCTGTGACTGCGGGTCGTCCTCGGAGGCGGCGGAGGCGGTGATCGTGCACATCTCGTTCGCCTCGGCGTACCGGCCCTGCGCGCACAGCGCCTCGGCGAGGAGGCCGGCGATCGTCGAGAGGAGGTACTTCTCACCCATCGCGTCGAGTGCGTCGTAGTCGCGGCGAAGCTCCCGCTCAGCGGCGGCGGGATCGCCCGCGAGGAGCTCGACCACGTGCGAGTCGAGCGAGAGCGACGCGGCGAGGACATTCGTCCCCAGGTCCTCGAACACCTCCCGCGCACAGCGGTACGCGTGCCGCGCGCGCTCGAAGTCGCCGTCGAGCGCACGGAGCCGCGCCAGCGACCCGAGCACGAGCCCCTCGGTGCGCCGGTCGCCGCGTGCCTCGCCGAGGATGCGCTCGCACTCCGCGAGCGCGGCGGGAACGGGCGTCGGGCCGTAGACGGTGCTCATCGCGTACGCGGCCGCGCTCCGGAGCTCCTGCCGGCGGTCGCCCGCCCGCCTCGCGTGCTCCATCGCGCGCCGACCTGCCTTCGCCTCGTCCTCGAAGCGGCACGAGCGGCCGTGGACCGACGCGAGCAGCCGCCACGCCTTTGCGAGCGCGGCGTCGTCGCCGGCCGTCTCGAAGATCTCGATCGCCCGGCCCGCCTCGCGCTCGGCCTCGCCGCCCCAGCTCTCGGGGTCGGCGCCGAAGAAGCGGACGAGGAGGCGGCCGAGCCGAATCTCCGCCGCGAGCCGCTCGTCCCCGGCTGCGTCCGCCCGCGCCAGTCCTTCCTCGAGCAGCTCCTGCGCGCGCGAGAAGTCGCCGACGTCGATCAGCGCCTCGCCGAGCGCCGGCAGGAGGCCGAGGCGCTGCGGATCGTCCGGCGGCAAGAGCGCGGCGGCCCGGTCGAGCAGACCGGCGGCGGCGGTCATGTCCCCGCGGCCGAACGCGCGGCGCCCGGCGGAGGCGAGCCGCTCGGCCGCACGCCTCCCCAGCTCCCGCCCGTGGTCGTCGAGCGGGCCGAGCTCGGCGAGGTACCGGTACGCCTGCTCGAGGTGGTAGCCGAGGATCTCCTCGTACTCGGCCGCGCGGTTGCGCTCGCGGTTGACCCGGTCGGCCCAGTCGACGAACTGCTCGTGGAGCTTCGCCCGCGTTCGCTTGAGCAGGCCCTGGTAGGTGGCGTCGCGGATCAAGAGGTGGCCGAACCGGTACGCGAGCTCGTCGCCCGGCTGCGGCCGCACGAATTGCTTACGGGAGAGCGTGCCGAGCAGCTCGGCCACGCGGCCGCGGAGGGCCTCCCAGACGAGCTCCTCGACCGCCGCCTGCGGGAACGCGAGCCCGATCACCGACCCCGGCTCGACGACCGCGCGCTCCTCGGGTGCGAGATGGTCGAGCCGAGCGGCGAGCAGCGCCTGGATCGTCGGCGGCATCTCGAGCTCTGACAGCGCGCCGTCGCTTCGCCAGCGACCGTCCTCGAGCCGCAGGTAGCCGCCGTCGACGAGCATCGACAGCAGCTGCTCCGCGAACAGCGGGTTCCCCTCCGAGGCCTCGACGATCCGGCGGCGCACCTCGGGCGCGATCTCGACCTGGCCGACGAGGTTCTCGACGATCCGCTCCGTCTCGGTCTCGCTGAGCGGCGCGAGCGGAAGCCGCCGGGCGCTCGGCCCCTCGGCCCAGGCAGGCCGCCGCTCGAGCAGATCCGGTCGCGAGGGGCACAGGAGGAGAAGCGGCGCGTCCTGCACCGACTCGACGAGGTGCTCGACGAGGTCGAGGAAGGTCGGCTCCGCCCAGTGGACGTCGTCGAAGAGGACGACGGCGCCGCGCTCGCGGGCAAGGCTCTCGAGCAGCTTGCGAATCCCCCAGAAGAGCTCCTCGATCGGGAACTGCTCGCTCGAGAGGCCGATCGCGGCCGCGACCCGAGCGACCACCGCCTCGTCGGGCGGAGCCACGAGACCGGCGAGCTTCGTCCGCGCCACGTCGGGAGGGTCCTCCTGGGCGATGCCGGCCGCGTCGCGCGTCACCTCGACGAGCGGCCAGAACGTGATGCCGCTGCCGTAGGGCAGGCAGCGACCCCGCGCGACCACGGCCTCGCCGTCGAGCGAGGCGAGGAACGACTCGACGAGCCGCGACTTCCCAACGCCTGCATCCGCGATCGGGCTGACGAGCCCGCAGGCGCGCAGCGCCACCGCCTCGTCGAAGGCGGCGCGGAGCGCCTCGAGCTCGCGCGACCGGCCGACGAGCGGCGCATCCGCGTGGCGCGCGTAGCCGTCGCCGCTCGCACGCACCGCGAGCAGCCGGTACGCGGGGACCGGCTCGCTCTTCCCCTTCAGCGTCAGCGGCTCGACCGGGTCGGCCTCGACCGCGTCCCGCACGAGGTTGTACGTCAGGTCGCCGAGGAGCACCTCGGTCGCCCCGGCCGCCTGCTCGAGGCGGGCCGCGACGTTCACGGCATCCCCCACCACGAGTCGCTGACCGGCGGTCGGGTCGCCGGCGACGACCTCGCCCGTGTTTACGCCCGTGCGGTTCTCGAGCCGGACCCCCCAGACCTGCTCGAGCTCGACGTTGAGCGTCGCGAGCGCCTGCTGCATCTCGTACGCCGCCCGAACGGCCCGCAGGGCGTCGTCCTCGTGGAGCTTCGGCAGGCCGAAGACGGCCATGACCGCGTCGCCGATGAACTTCTCGATCGTCCCGCCGTGGCTCTCGAGGATCCGCCGCATCTCGTCGAAGTAGCGGGTCATCACCTCGCGCAGCGACTCGGAGTCGAGCGCCTCGCCGAGGCTCGTCGAACCCTTCAGGTCGGAGAACACGATCGTGACGGTCTTGCGGACCTCCTGCGGCGGCGCCCCGGGCGCGAGCGGCGTCCCGCAGAACCCGCACAGGCGAAAGCGATCGGGGTTCTCCTCACCGCAGGACGGGCAGAAGGCCACGAACCGAGTGTACGCCCGAGTTTCCGGGGTTTTCGCGCTAGGCGGCGCGCCGCTGCGCGCGCCGCGCCGGCGGTCGGCGGCCGAGGTGGCGGTACGTCGTCCAGCTCCAGCGCGCCGCCGCGGAGCGCTCGAGCTCCCTCGCAAGCGAGGTCGGCGAACGGGCCACGATGACGAAACGGCTCAGCGACCGACACAGGTACGCCCGCTGCGGACCGGAGCCGGCCCGCTTGACATCGGAGGGCCTTTTGGGACAATCGCACTAGCGGCTGGGGAGGGGAGATGTTCGAACTGCGGCCCGACGTCCGAGACGAGGAAGTCGTCGTGCGAGCGCGTTCTGCGGAGGACGCGGGTTGGGGATGGTTCCAGGTGTTCGCCCCGCATGACGGGCGGCGATCGCCGGAGGACGAGGAGTTCGAAGCTGCACGGCTCGTCGACCTCTTGGAGGCGGAGCGTTGGACGCTCGAGAATGCTGCCTATTCCGCCGAGTACGACGAGCGCGACCTCTACGACCGCGGGCCCTACGGCTTTCTCGCCGCTCCGACGATCGCCGGGACGATCTACACCTTTCGGCTGAGACAGGCCGACTAAGCTCGGCTCAGGCCGTCGCGACGATCGTGATCCCGCCCCGCGCCTTCTGGCGGAGCGTGACGCGCACGTCCTGCGCCTCGAGCTCGAGCGCCGCGGCGACGTCGTCCCTGATCCGGACGGCGAGCGCCTCGCAGAAGGCGCCCTCGTTGCGGAAGCGGGCGAGATAGAGCTTGAGCGACTTCGACTCCAGGCACAGGTCGCGGGGCCGGTACTCGATCGTCGCGGTGTAGAGGTCTGGCTGGCTCGTGATCGGGCAGACGGCGGTCAGCTCATCGCTCGTCATCTCCACCTGCTCGACGCCCGGATTGGAGAAAGTCTCCAGGCCCGCGTAGTGCTCGCTCCCAGCGTGGCCGAGGGCGACGAACTCTCCGGTGCGCGCGTCGGCTGCCACGGCTGAAACTGTACGCCCGTGCGCGTCTACCTCGCCGGCCCGCCGTTCGCGGACGAGTACCGCCGCCGCGCCTCGAAGCTGATCCGGCGCGCCGGCTGGGAGCCGGTCGACCCGATGCGCCGCGACTTCCGCGGCCGGACCAGCGGCCGCGAGGACGAGATCGTGCGCGGCGACCTCGCCGACATCGACTCTTGCGACGCCGTCCTCGCCGCCTTCACGCATCCCGACGAGGGGACGGCGATGGAGGCGTGGTACGCGCACGGCGCCGGCAAGCGCGTGGTCGCGTACACGGGCGGGACGCCCCCGCACCCGTGGACGGTCTATGTCGCCGACGCCGTCTTCGCCGCCCTCGAGGACGCGGTCGGCGCGCTCAGGGCGCCGTTACGCTGACGCGCTCGCCGGCGAGGCCGTGGCGGTGCGCGTAGGCGACGGCCTGGGCGCGGCTGCCGACGCCGAGCTTCGCGAGCATCCGCTGGATGTGCGTGCCGACGGTCTTCGAGCTGATGACGAGCTCCGCCGCGATCGCGCGCTGGTCGCGGCCCGCGGCGAGCAGGGCGAGGATCTCCCGTCGGCGCCGACGAGGAGGCCGCCGACGAGGTCGAGCCGGTCGATCCGCGTCCCGGACACGAAGACGATCGGGAGCGCCGGCCCCATAGACGTCGCACTCCCACCCCGGAAGCTCCCGGGGCCCCGGAGACGGCGCCCCGCAGCATTACGGGCTCGGCGAGGATCGGCCGCGCGTGAAGGTGTATACCCGGCGCGGCAGGGAAGAGGCTCTGCACGTGCTCGTCGTCGTCAGCGGTCCGCCGGCCTCCGGCAAGACGTCGCTGGCGCGGGCGCTCGCGCGCGAGCTCGGCCTTCCTTGGATCGGCAAGGACGCCGTCAAGGAGACGCTCTACGAGGAGCTCGGCTCCGACGAGGAGCTGGAGCCGAAGCTCGATCAGGCGGCGGGGCGCCTCCTGCTGACGATCGCCGCGCAGCAGCTCGCCTCCGGTCTGTCGGCGATCGTCGAGAGCAACTTCGACCGCGACGTCGACTCGGCGCTCCTGAAGCAGCTCTTGCGCGAGCATCCGACGCGCGTCGTCCAGATCCACTGCAGCAGCGAGGAGGAGCAGCTGCTCGAGCGCTTCGCCGAGCGGGCCACGTCGCCCGAGCGGCATCCCGGCCACGACGATCGCCCGGGGAAGGTGGGCGAGGTGCGGGACGACCTCGAGCGTGGGCGGTGGGATGCGCTCGCCCTCCCTGGGGAGCTCGTCGAGGTCGACCTCGCCGAGCGACCGGACGTCGCCGCGCTGGCGGAGCGGGTCCGCTCCGCCGTATAGAGAGAGGGCGCCGGTCGGCGCCCTCTCTCGTGGCTACCTAGCCGATGCTGCCGAACTCGACGCTGTGCGCCGACCCGGTCGCGGACGCGAGCAGGAGCTCGGTGCCCGTTCCGGTCTTGCCGGCGAATGCGCCGGTGCCCGTGAGGCTGTAGCGCCCGACGAGCGCGGAGCCCGCCGCACCCTTGCAGAAGGTCGCGGTCGTGAGCGTCTTCACCAGCGTGCCGGCCGGCGAGGCCTGCGTCAACGTCAGCGTGCCGGTCACCGGAGCACACGTCACGCCGTGCTTCGTTACCGCGGCGGCGAGGTCGACGCTGAATGTGCCGCTCACGCTGCCGCTCGCGATCGGGCGACCGCCCGAGATCGTCGCCGTGAGGGCGAGCGCCTCGGTCGTGCTCGGCGCCGTCGGCGGCGTGATCGTCAGCGTGCCGGTCGCCGGCTCGAAGAGCCCGGCGCGGCGGATCAGCCGGACCTGCTGCGAGACGCACTTGCCGAAGGCGTTCCGCATCGCGCCCGCGCCGTGCGCGCGCGTGTTCGTGCCGTACGTGGCCACGAACGCCTGCGCGCCCATCCGCATGCGGAGCGCCTTGCAGGCCCACGCGGCGTTCTTCGCCGCCAGGATCGACGCCCGCGTCGGAGGCTTCTTCGCCGGCTTGCCGCCGAGCGCCGCTGCAGGAATGCACAGCGCAACGGCCGCAAGGACGATGATCAGCTTCTTCATGTTCCCACTCCCTCTCTTGTCGCTTCGTCTCTCCCCGACCGACTTGCAGAGGGGCGTGGTGCAACGCCGCGTCGGAACCACATCTAGAAAATGCCCGCTACGCAGGGATTTTTATCGCGCTGGGCGTAAGCGGCACGTAAAGCCGACCTGCCGATTTCAGGCCGAAGCTTGCAAAACCTTCCGCAAGTCCTGCGTGAGGCGCTCCGCGAGGTCCGGCCGTCCGTGGAACTGCGCCGGCGTGTTCTGGAAGAGGACGATCCGCCACTCGCCGTCCTGCTTCGCCGCGACGAGGGTCTGGTGCGCGTTCCGCGCCGGCTCGATGTCGGAGCCGCCGGGCGGGATCATGCCGACGACGGCCCGCAGCACCGCCGCGTCTGGGCTCAGGAGACGCACGCTCCTCACCTGCTTGACGTAGGGCGCCGTCTCGTGGTCGGCGAAGATCCGCTCCATCTCGGCGGCGATCGCCTCGCGCCCTTGGTGCTCGCTGCCGTCGAAGCCGACGACGACGCCGTCCGGCGCAAACGGAGCCGCGAACGCCTCGCCTCGCCGGTCGTTCCAGCCGGCGATCAGCTCCTCGTAGAGCTGCTGGACCGCCGCCTCGTCCGTCATGCCGGTGCGGGCACGAGCTCGATCCACGGCAGGCCCGGATCGGGAACGACATCGGGATGGAGGAGGAACGCGAGCTGGACGACGCCGTCGGCCACGCGCGGGGCCGGCCGCGAGAAGTACGCGTTCGCGTCGACCGCGACGACGCGGCTCGGCAGTGGGGAGAGAACCCGCGCCTCTCGCGCCGCCCGCTCGCCGTCGAAGCCGCAGGGAGCGAGGACGACGAGCTCCGGCGCCGCCGCCCGCACGGCTTCCCAACTCGTTGGGAACGACGCCTCCCCCGCCCGCCCGAGGACCTCCTCGCCGCCCGCGAGCTCGACCATCTCTGGCACCCAGTGGCCAGCGGCGAAGGGCGGACCGAGCCACTCGGCGACGAACACGCGACGGCGCCGCAGACCGGCAACGGCATCGCGCACGCGCGCGATTTTCGCTCGCATCTCGGCCACGACGGCCACGCCGCGCTCCGGGACGACGAGCCGCTCGGCGAGCCGGAGGACGGACTCCTCGATCTCCCCGATCGTCCGCGGATCGAGCGAGATCACCTCCGCCTCGACCCGGCAGAGCCGGCCCACCTCCGCGCTCGAGACGGCGCAGACCTCGCAGAGATCCTGCGTGAGGATGAGGTCGGGCTCGAGCTCGTCGATCAGCTCCTCGTCGATCGCGTAGAGCGAGCGCCCGTCGGCGACGGCATCGCGGACGGCACGGTCGATCTCGAGGCTGCCGAGCTCGCCGCTCGCGATCCGCGACGCAGTCACCACGGGCAGGCGCTGCACCTCCGGCGGCCAGTCGCACTCGGCCGAGACGCCGACCAGACGATCGGCCTGACCGAGACCGACCACGATCTCGGTCGCGCTCGGAAGGAGCGAGCAGATGCGCACGGCCCGCGACTGTAGCGCTCGCAGCCGACCTGTTAGCCTCCCCGGTCGATCGACATACCGGCGGACGGTCGAGGGAAGCCGGTGCGATTCCGGCACGGTCCCGCCGCTGTAAGGGGAGATGCTCCTCCGCCACGACGCCACTGGGCCTCGGCCTGGGAAGGCGGCGGAAGAGGGAGCCCCGAGTCAGAAGACCTGCCGCCCGCCGAGCACCGCACCCCTCGTGGAAGGAGGAAACGTGCACCGTTCCGCCAGTGTCCGGCTCCGCTTCGCGGCCGCGGCGACATCCCTTCTCGTCCTGCTCTTCGTCGGCCCTTCGGCCACCGCGGCTCCTCGGAAGCCGCCGTTCCCCGTCACCGTCACCGCGGCGAACGGCAAGGTCACGCTCCGGCACAAGCCGCACCGCATCGTCTCCCTGTCGTCCACGGCGACCGAGGACCTCTTCGCGATCGGCGCGGGCCGGCAGGTCGTCGCGGTCGACCAGTTCTCCGACTATCCGAAGCGGGCGCCGCGGACCAAGCTCAACGCGATCACACCCAACGTCGAGGCGATCGCCCGCTACCGGCCCGACCTCGTCGTCGTCGCCTTCGACGCGAACAACGTCGTCCGCGCGCTCGGGAAGCTGCACGTCCCCGTCCTGCTCGAGCCGGCGGCGAAGAACCTGCCGGGCGCCTACGCGCAGATCAGGCAGCTCGGGGTCGCGACCGGCCATCGCGGCGCGGCCGCGACGCTCGTCGCGAAGCTCCGCAAGCGCATCGCCTCGCTCCTGGCCACCGTGCCGAGGCGGGCGAAGGGCCGGTCCGTCTACCACGAGATCAGCCCGGATCACTACTCGGCGACCTCCGGCACCTTCATCGGCTCGATCTACCGGCTCTTCGGCCTCCAGAACATCGCCGACCGCGCGGGGAGCGGCTCCGGCTACCCGCAGCTCTCGGACGAGTACATCGTCGCGGCGAACCCCGAGCTCATCGTCCTCGCCGACACGACGTGCTGCGGCCAGAGCGCGAAGACGGTCGCCGCGCGGCCCGGCTGGGGGAGCATCGAGGCGGTGAAGCGCGGCGCGATCGTTCCCGTCGACGACTCGATCGCAGCGCGCTGGGGGCCGCGGATCACGACCTTCGTGGCCGCGATCGCGCGGGCGCTTCGCAGCACGCCCTAGTGGCCGAGTCCGCCGGGCTGCCTCTCACGGGCCTGCGACGACCGGCGGGCGGGCGCAGCCGCGGCTGGCTCTGGATCTCGGGAGCCGGCGGCCTGCTGCTCACCGCGGTGCTGGTGGGGGCGCTCGTCGGCCCGGTGCACCTCGGCCCAGGCGCCGTGGTGCAGGCGATCCTCTCCCGGATCCCGATCCTCGGCGTGCACTCGCCGCTTTCGCAGGCGGACGACGCGATCCTCGTCCAGCTCCGCCTCCCGCGCGTCGTCCTCGGCTGCCTCGTCGGCGGGATGCTCGCCTCGGCCGGGGCGGCCTACCAAGGCGTCTTCCGGAACCCCCTCGCCGACCCGTACCTCCTCGGAGTCGCGGCCGGCGCCGGCCTGGGGGCGACGCTTGCGGTGGCCTACGGACCGGCAGGCGCCTCGAGCAGCGGCGTCCTGCCGCTCGCCGCCTTCGGCGGGGCTGCGGTGGCGGTCGCTGCCGCCTACGCGCTCGGCCGCTCCGGCCGCAGCCGCGGCCCGGCGACGCTCGTCCTCGCGGGCGTCGTCGTCGCCGCCTTCTTCACCGCGATGCAGACCTTCGTCCAGCAGCAGCACGCGGACACGTTGCAGGAGGTCTACTCGTGGATCCTCGGCCGCCTGTCGACCTCCGGCTGGCACGAGGTTGCCCTCGTCAGCCCCTACATCGCCGTCAGCGCGACGGTGCTCCTGCTCCACGGCCGCCTGCTCGATGTCCTCTCGGTCGGCGACGAGGAGGCACAGAGCCTCGGGGTCAACGTGCGCCTCGTGCGGCTGCTCGTGATCGCGGCGGCGACGGTGGGGACGGCGGCGGCCGTCGCGGTCAGCGGGCTCATCGGCTTCGTCGGGATCATCGTCCCGCACGCGATCCGCCTCCTCGCCGGGCCGAGCTACCGCCTGCTCCTGCCGCTCTCCGTCCTCTGCGGCGCGGCGTTCCTCGTCCTCGCCGACGTCCTCGCGCGGACTGCTCTGTCGCCCGCCGAGTTGCCGATCGGCGTCGTCACCGCCTTCTTCGGCGCGCCCTTCTTCGCCGTCGTCCTGCACACAAGCCGGCTGGTCGAGCCGTGAGCGCGGTCGCCTTCGACTCGCTCTGGGTCACGCTCGACGGCTACCCGGCGCTGCGGGGGATCGGTGCGGTGATCGCCGAGCGCGAGTGGGTGGCGCTGATCGGGCCGAACGGCGCCGGCAAGAGCACGCTCCTGCGGGCGATCGCCGGCCTCGTTCCTCATCGCGGCGAGCTCGGGATCGCCGGGAGGCACGCCGAAGCGCTCCGGCAGCAGGAGCGCGCCCGCCACGTCGCGTTCGTGCCGCAGACGCCGCTCCTCCCGGCGGAAATGCCCGTCGCCGAATACGTCCTCCTCGGGCGCACGCCGTATATCGGCTACCTCGGCACCGAAGGGCGGCGCGATCTCGAGGCGGTCGAGCGGACGCTCGCCCGCCTCGACCTGACCGGGTTCGCGCGCCGGCGGCTCGGCTCGCTGAGCGGCGGTGAGCGGCAGCGTGCCGTCCTCGCCCGCGCACTCGCGCAGGAGGCGCCGCTCCTCCTCCTCGACGAGCCGACCGCCTCGCTCGACGTCGGCCGCCAGCAGCAGGCGCTCGAGCTCGTCGACGTCCTGCGCGCGGAGCAGGGTCTGACCGTCCTCACAGCGATGCACGACCTCAACCTCGCCGCGCGGTACGCGGACCGCCTGCTCTTCCTCGCCGGAGGTCGCCTCGTCGCCGAAGGGAGTGCCGCGGACGTGCTTTCGGAGGAGCTCATCGCTCTTCACTACGGCGCGACCGTGCGCGTGCTCGACGAGGACGGCCTCGGTGTGACGGTGGTCCCGACACGGCCCGCGCCTGTCCGATGAGCCTCGTCTTCCTCCTCGGCGGCGCACGCAGCGGCAAGTCGGCGCTCGCCGTCCGGCTCGCCGAGCGCTCGGGTCTTCCGGTCATCTTCCTCGCCACCGCGGAGGCCCGCGACGAGGAGATGGCCGAGCGGATCGCCCGGCACCGTGCCGCGCGGCCCGCCGGCTGGACGACGATCGAGGAGCCGGTCGACCTCGCGGGCGCGCTCGACCGGGTGCCAGCCGACTCCTGCCTCGTCCTCGACTGTCTCTCGCTCTGGGTCTCGAACCTTCTCGAGCGCGGGCTCGACGAGGAGACGATCGAGCGGCACGCCGAGGAGGCGGCGGCGCGGGTGGCGAGGCGTGAGCCGCTAAGCGTCGCCGTCTCGAACGAGGTCGGACTCGGGGTCGTGCCTGCAAGCGACCTCGGCCGCCGCTACCGCGACCTCCTCGGGCGCGTGAACGCGATCTGGGCCGAGGCTGCGAGCGACGCCGCGCTCGTCGCGGCCGGCCGGCTCGTCCCGCTGGCCCGAGCGACGTCGGTCTTCGGTGGCCTCGGCGACTGACACATTGCTCGCGGAGACGGTGCGCCGGATCGACGGCGCCGATCCCGCCGCCTTCGCGCGGGCGCAGGCCGCGCTCGACGCGAAGACGAAGCCGAGACGGAGCCTCGGCCGCTTGGAGGAGCTCGCCTGCCGGATCGTCGCGACGAGAGGCGATGGCCCGTTCGAGGCGGCGGTCGTCGCCGCCGCCGGCGACCACGGCGTCGCCCGCGAGGGCGTGAGCGCCTACCCGCAGGAGGTGACGCGGCAGATGCTGATGAACTTCGCCGAGGGCGGAGCGGCGATCTGCGTGCTCGCCCGGGAGGCGGACGCGCGGCTCGTCGTCGTCGACGCGGGCGTCGTCGAGCCGGTCGTCGACCCGCGTATTCGCGACGTGCGAATCGGAGCTGGGACGGCCAACATCGCCGAGGGGCCGGCGATGAGCCGCGACCAGGCGCTCGAGGCGCTCGCCGCCGGCATCGACCTCGCGGGCGAGCTCGCCGCGGAGGGGATCGGCGCCCTCTGCCTCGGCGAGATGGGGATCGCGAACACGACCGCGGCGAGCGCGCTCTCCGCGGCGCTCCTTCCCGCCGATCCGGCGGCGGTCTGCGGCCGTGGCACGGGTTTGGACGACGAGGGGGTGCGGAGAAAGGTCGACGTCGTCCGCCGCGCCCTCGAGGCGAACACTCCCGACGCGGACGATCCGCTCGGCTGCCTCGCCGCGCTCGGCGGCTTCGAGATCGCGCTGCTCGCGGGACTCGCGCTCGGCGGTGCGGCCGAGCGGCTCGTCGTCGTCCTCGACGGCTTCATCGTCGGCACGGCCGCGCTCGTGGCGTGCCGCCTCGCGCCGCTCCTGAGCGAGCACCTCGTCGCCTCGCACCTTTCGCCCGAGCCGGGCCACCGGCTCGTCCTCGACGCGCTCGGGCTCAGGCCGCTCCTCGACCTCGACCTGCGCCTCGGCGAGGGCACGGGCGCCGTCCTCGCGCTGCCGCTCCTCCGGGCGAGCCTCGCGCTCCTCACGGACATGGCCACCTTCGACCACGCGGGGGTCAGCGATGCACGCGTCTAAGACCTTCGTTGTGCACTAGTGCACCAACCAAAAAGCAGACGCCCCGGGGCGAGGCCGATGGAAGTCATTCCACGCTCTACGGGGCTTGCGGCGCCTGCGCGCGCGGCTGCGGGGGCGGTCGCCTTCCTCACCCGCGTGCCGGTCGGGCGGCGGGTCGCGGTCGACGAGGCAGACGTCGGCCACGGCGCGCTGCTCTTCCCCCTCGTTGGTGCGGGCATCGGTGCCGCCGTCGGCGGCGCCGCGCTCCTCGCCGACGCCGCGTTGCCGCCGCTCGTCGCCGCCGGCGTCGCGGTTGCGGTCGGCGCGCTGCTCACGGGCAGCCTCCATCTGGATGCGCTCGCCGACGTCGCCGACGCCCTCGGCGCGCGCGCGCGGGTACAGGCGCTCGAGATCATGCGCGACCCGCGCATCGGCGCCTTCGGGACGACGGCGCTCGGGCTCGACCTGATCGTCAAGGTCGCAGCGGTCGCCGCTCTGCTCGACCACCGCGACCTCGTCCTGAAGCTGCTCGTAGCGGGAGCGCTCTCGCGCGCGACGGCCCCACCGCTCGCGGCTGCGCTCCCGTACGCGCGCGCCGAGATCGGGACCGGCGGCGTGCTCCGCGGCCGAGTCGGAGCGGCCTCCGTCCTCGCTTCGCCGGCTCTCGCGGCCGCGGCCGCCGTGCTCCTCCTCGGAACGACCGGAGCCGCGATGATCGCCTCGACGGTCCTCCTGGCCGTCGCCCTCGCCGCCTGGTACCGGCACTGGCTCGGCGGGACGACCGGCGACGCGCTGGGCGCGGCGATCGAGGTGACGGAGACCGTCGCGCTCCTCGTCGCGGTGGCGCTGGCGTGAGCCTCGAGACGGTCATCCTCGTGCGCCACGGCGAGAGTGAGCTCAGCGCCGCGGGCATCGTCAGCGGCGACCCGGCCGAGCCGCGCGGACTGACCGACACGGGACGCGAACAGGCGCGGCGGCTCGGACAGCTGCTCGCGGAGGAGCCGATCGAGCTTTGCGTGACGAGCGAGTTCGTGCGCGTGCGTGAGACGGCCGACCTCGCGCTGGCGGGCCGCGACGTGTCTCGGCTCGTCGTGCCCGAGCTGAACGACGTCCGCTTCGGCGAATTCGAGGGTCGGCCCTTCGACGAGTACCGCGCGTGGGCCGGCGCACGCGACCCGACGGAGGCCCCGGCCGGCGGCGAGAGCCGGGCCGAGGTCGCGGCGCGGTATGTCCGCGGGTTCCGGCTCGTCCTCGCGCGCCCCGAGCGGCTGATCCTCGTCGTCGCCCACGGGCTGCCGCTCCGGTACACGCTCCTCGCGCTCCAAGGCCTCGACCCGACGCCGATCGTCGAGCAGGTCCCGCTCGCCGAGCCGTACCACCTGGGACGGCAGGACTTCGAGCGCTCGATCGACCGCCTCGCGCGGTGGTCGGAGGCCCCGATCTGGGCCGGTTTCGATTCGGAGAGGCGAGGGTAGGCGAGGCTTTTCCTAGCAGTTTCGACAACGGAGCGGCGAGGCTCGCGGCCGGCCTTGCGGAGGGGGGAAGCTCGACGGCGGCTTCGGGTTCCGATGGTGTCTCTACGGCAGTACTGACGCGGTTACCCTGGCTTCAGTGTCCGGAGGGGACACCCTCCGTGACGACGCGACGTTGGCCGCAAGCGTCGCGTCCCAGGCGAGGCCCGGCGCCCTGGAGCCGGGCCTCGCCGCCTAAGTCATTTTCCGAGCCCGCGATGAGCGGCCACTTCTGCGACGGCCCCTTGCAGCTCAGGCCGTGGTTGGCGCCCGCCTAGGCGCTCTGCGGCGACCTCTGAGCTCAGCACCGCCATGCGGCGCGGAACTGGGTGGCGAAGCTCAAGCCGTTCGGGCGGGTAGCGGGAGGAAACGCTCTTGTGCCTGCTCGAACGTGAGGCCCTGCTCCCAGACGGCGTTGAAGGCGATCTTCAGCACCTTTGCCAGCGAGGGATGCTCGACGACCATCATCGTCAGCTCGGAGCGACCGGCAACGGGGTCCTCCATCCCGAACATCACCAGCGCCTCGTCGATGATCACGAGCTTGAGCGGTAGCTCGGCCACGAAGCGCGCTTCCTCGCCCGCCTGGATGAAGCGGCGGACCCCTTCCATGAACGCCGGGTCGTCGAACGCCGAGAACTCGTAGACGCTCCTCGCCGTGTGCAAGCGGGGGACCTCGAAGCCCTCGACGTTCTCCTGAGCGGGGGTCGCGTACGGCGGCTTCGTGAACACGAGAATCTCGCGCTCGATCCCGGCCTGGAGCTCGTGGAACCGCTCGTTGATCGCCCCACGATCGCGGAGCACCTCGATGTACTCCATCGGATCGGAGTGTTCCCGGCCGGCGTGGAAGGCAGGCGCCAGCCGCTCGATCAGCGCCTTGCCTTCGCGCTCGAGGCTCGCGAGGTCCTCACGCCGGCTGTAAAGGAGACGTTCGATCGCGAGCTCCGGCGCGAGGGCCGAGTACTTGGCCGGAGTGCCGGGCCGGCTGGAAGCGAGCCCTTTCTCGACAAGGCTCGCAAGCACGTCGTAGACCCGCTGGCGCGGGATGCCCGAGAGCCGCGCCACCTCCGAGGCCGCCGACGCATCGCGGCGGATGAGGGCGAGGTAGGCCCGCGCCTCATAGGCAGTGAGGCCGAGGCCGGTGAGTGCTTCAGGAGCGATCGTCATGGACAAGGCAACGATAGCACCACGGTAGGTGGTGTCAAGCGGCGTACTTTTGCGGAGTATTTTGCAGCTTTGCTCCAGCAGATTAGGTGAGAGTTGACACCACTGAGAGGGGTGATTATAACCGCGCTAGTCACCACGGCTCGTGGTGTCCCCTCGGAAGGAGGAACGATGATCGGGTCAACGGCAAGGAGGGCATGGCTGTGGGTCGTCCTCGGCGCGGTCGCCGCGCTCTGTGCGGCTATGCCCGCCGCGGCAGACGTCACCGAGCTGCTGCCCGGCACCGCCATTCTGCTCGACCAGTCGAGCGGCAGCGGGAGCGGGGGCAACTCGACCTCGACTTCGTCGTCGACGAACATCTTCTCGCCGGCTGCGTTCGTCGACTACAAGCGCTTCGGCGGCGAGCCGTCGGTCGCCGTCGATCGATATCCGTTCAACGGCGGAACGTACAAGGATCTCGTCTACGTGTCGGCGCCGCAGGGCTTCGTCGACCCCCGGTACAGCACCTTCTACAAGTCCACCGACCTCGGTCAGACGTTCCGCGTGCCGTTCCGGACGCCGTTTACGACGAAGCCGGCCGGGACCGGCCAGGGCGGCGGCGACAGCCACCTCGTCGTCGGCGCGCTCTCGCACAAGATCTACTTCGTCGACCTCGCCCTCGACCACATCACGATGAACGTCTCGAGCAACGAAGGCGAGACTTGGACGACCGATGATGCCCTCGGTACCGCCGTCGGCCTCCTGGACGATAGGCAATGGGTGGAGGCGGACGAGGCATTCCCAGCCACCATGGCTAACGGCGGAAACGTCTACATCAGCGCGATCAACCTCACGGACGCGGTGTTTCCGACGCTGATGGTGCTGCGGAGCACGCAGGGTGCAGCAGCCGGGTCGTTCAACAGCGGCTCCACCTGCAACACCGGGACGTTTGCCGTCGGCTCAAATCCGCCCGATCCCGCCGCGAACGACGGAACGCCTACACCCTGTCCCGACCCGTCCGACCCATATCTCTGGGTCGCGGGGCCGGTCGTCGCGGACAAGACCGTGCGCACGGGGAACACGACACACAACGTCTACGTTCCGTTCGTCCGCCGGATCAGCCAGGGCGGCCTTGGCCTCGAATGCCCCTGCCCCTGGCAGCTCTACATCGCGAAGTCGACCGACGGGGGGACGAGCTGGACGCGGATCAAGATCGCCGATCTCCCGAACACCGTCAATCCCTCGAACATCTTCGTCCAGATGGCGATCGACCGGGCCGGGAACCTCTACTACACCTGGTCGCAAACGCAGAACGTCACCCCGACGAGTGCAGGCGAGCAGGACATCTACTACACGTTCTCGACGAACGCCGGTGCGACCTGGGCGGCGCCGATCAATCTCACCGGGGAGAAGAACGACTCGGCTGTCTTCCCCTGGATGGTTGCCGGGGACGCCGGCCGCGTCGACCTCGTCTACTACAAGGCGAACAACGGCGAGAACTCGAACGTCGCGCCGCCGTCGACCGTCTGGAACGTCTACTTCGCGCAGTCGATGAACGCGCTCAACACCGGGTCGAACTTCAAGAGCGTCCAGGTGAGCGCCGAGCCGAACCATCTCGGCGGGCTCTGTACCGGAGGGCTGAGTTGCTCAGGAGACCGCGATCTCCTCGACTTCCTCACGGTCGACGTCGACCACCTCGGTGCCGCGCACATCGTCTACTCGGACGACCACCAGCGGCGGAACACGGACACGCGCGACAAGCTGACCCGGCAGATCGCCGGCAACAGCATCTTCAAGGACCAGAACATCACGCTGCAGTCGAGCTGGCCGATCCGTGACCACGCGGTGTCTGACCGCCCGGGTGACGTCTTCGACGGCAACGGCACTGCAAAGAACTCGTGCGCTGGGATGGACCTCCTCGGGGCGACCTCGAGCCGGACGAACGATCTGCTCACGGTCTCCCTCACGCTCAACTCGGCCCCGAGCTCCGCGAAGGCGATCGCCTGCGGCGCTTCCGGCGTGACCGGCGGAATCTGGGGTGCCGAGTTCTGGTCTGCCGCGAGCGGCGACGACGGCGGCGCGGACGGCGGGAACACCTTCTACCTCGCCTATCGCGACAACCCGCCGGACGGCCCGGCGGCCGTCGAGGCCGGCCGAGTCGACGACACCAACCTGACGGTCACCTCGCTCGAGTTCCATCCGACCGACCCGGGGACGCCGGCGACGCCGGGCGGCACCTGCTTCTCGAGCACGCCGCCCAGCCCGTGCACGCTGACGATCTCGGTTCGCCTGAGCGACCTCGGGATCAGTCCCGGCAACGGGCTCTACGGGCTCACGGGTCTGTCGAACTACTTCTTCGGCGCGAACGACAAGCCGCCTCTCCTCCGCGTCGAGGGAGGGAACTCGGAGCAGGCCGACGCGACGGCGCCGATTCACTACCTCGGCAGCGGAACGCCGTGACCGATCAAACGAAGGGAGGGGGGCCGCGGTCCGCGGCGGCCCCCCTCCCGCCCCTGAGTTCGTGGGTGCGCCTCCGTCGCCAGCTCTCCCTGCCGGTGCTCGTCGTCGCCGCTCTCCTTGCGCCGGCAACCGCAGGCGCCGACGACCCAGTAACGGAGCTCGTGCCTGGCACCGGCGTCCTGCTCAGCCAGTCAGGCTCGAGCGGCAGCGGCTCGACGAGCTCGACCACGAGCAAGACCAACATCTTCTCGCCGGCGACATACGTCGACTACAAGCGCCTCGGCAACGAGCCGACAGTCACGGTCGACCGCTACCCCTTCGGCTCCAACCCGCCGCGCGATCTCACCTACGTGTCGGCCCCGCAGGGCGTCGGCGTACCCGGCTACAGCATCTTCTGGAAGTCAAACGACCTGGGAGCGTCCTTCCGAGTGCCGCAGCACATCCCGATCCTCGGACGCAATGTCGCAGGCGGCCAGGGCGGTGGCGACAGCTACCAGGTCGTCGGGCAGCTCACCCACAAGGTCTTCTTTGTCGACCTACCGGCAGACTGCGTCACCGTCAACACCTCGACCGATCTCGGGGAGAGCTTCACGGCCGATCCGCTCGGCTGCGGCGTCGACCCTGGTATCGACGACCGCCAGTGGATCGACGTCGACGAGACCCACCCCGGCTCACAGAACGTCTACGTCTCGTTCATCAACTTCGCGAACACGCCGGCCGCGCCGACGCTCGCCCTTGCGCGGAGCACATCCGACGGCACGCCCGGATCGTTCGTCACCTCTCCATGCACATACCTGACCGGAGCCGTCGCGCCCCCCACCGAGACGACGCCGACTGCGTGTCCCGACCCCGGTGATCCGAGGCTCCAGATCTCTGGGCCGGTCGTCGCGGACAAGTACAAGACGCACAACATCTACATCCCGTTCATCCGCGGGACGACGCTCCTTCCGCTCCTCACCGCCGGTCCGCCCTGGGAGTTGTGGGTCGCGCGCTCGACCGACGGAGGCTCGACCTGGACGCGTCACCGGATCGCGGCCCTCGGAGACCACAACCCGGCCAACATCTTCCCGGAGCTCACGATCGACAAGGCCGGAACGCTCTACGTCACCTGGTCTCAGACGCAGGGGCCCGGCTCCAACGAGAACGGCCTGACGGGTGAGCAGGACGTCTACTACACGTATTCCACCAACGGCGGCCTCGCCTGGGCGCCGCCGATCAACTTGACCCCTTCGACCGGGAAGACGGCGGTCTTCCCGTGGATGGTCGCGGGCGATGCCGGTCAGGTGGACGTCGTCTACTACCAGGCGAACACCGGCATCAACTCCAACGTCGCCGCGACCGACCCGAGCGGGAATCCGACGAACCCGTCGGTCTGGAACGTCATCTTCGGCCACGCGAACAACGCGACCAACACCGGCTCCAACTTCAGCAACACGCAGATCACCGACCACCCGAACCACGTCGGCCAGATCTGCACCGGCGGGGTCGGGTGCATCGTGGGCGGCGACCGAAGCCTCGGCGACTTCTTCACGGTCGACGTCGACCATCTGGGCGCAGCGGTCGTGGCATGGACCGATAACAACGGCTCGCTCGGAATCGGAAGGACCCGCGTTTCGAGGCAGCTGGCCGGGAACGGCGTCTTCGGCGGGATCCCGATCGCCTTCCAGAGCTCGTGGCCGATCCGCGACCACGCCGCCACCGATCGGGCCGGCGACGTGTACGACGGCTTCGGGCTCCCGAAGGGCGCATGTCCGGGCATGGATCTGCTCGGCACCAGTGCAAGTCGCTCGGGCGACCTGCTGATGGTCACGCTCACGCTGAACGCGCCTCCCAGCGCCGCCGCCGCGACGGGGTGCAGCCCCGTCTCGACCGGCGGGCTCTGGGGCGCCGAGTTCTGGGCCTCGAGCGCGGGCGGTGACGACAACTTCTACCTCGCGTACCGCGACAACACGCTCGACGCCCCTGCCCGCGTGGAGTCCGGCCGAGTCAACGATCTCAACGCGGGAGCGACGACGTTCGAGTTCAACGCGGAGCAGGGAGGCGCGCTCGGCGGTACGTGCCTGACCGCTGTCGGCACGCCGAATCCCGCAGCTCCGAGCCCCTGCACGCTCGTCCTCTCGACGAACGTCGCGCCGCTCGGCATCAAGTCCGGCGCCGGCCTGTACTCGATCACCGGAGTGTCGACGTACTTCTTCGGAACGGATCAGCCGGAGCTACTCCCGATCGAGGGCGGCAACTCAGAGCAGGCCGACGCGGTAGCAGCGCTCGACTACGCCGGAACAGGAACCATGAAGTAGGCGCACGGAGGAGGAAGGAAACGTGAGACGGCACCTTTTCGCAGCGCTTTTCGTAGCAACGCTCGTCCTTGCGGCGTCAGCCTCAGGGAGTACCGGCTTCACGACGCAGGTCTCACCATCGAGCCAGACCAACGCCACCGAGCCCTACATCGCGATCGACCGCTCGGACGGGACGGTCTGGGTCGCGTGGCAGGCGAGCGGGAGCCACGTCGCCCGCTCAGACGACGGAGGTCGCAGCTTCACCAAGGTGTTCGATGAGAACGACATCGGCGACGTCGACATCGCCGTCGGCGGGCCCGTCAACTGTACTGCGGACCTGGCGCATGTGCCCCCGATTCCTTGCACACCCGGTACGCACCGCGTCTACCTGACTTCGCTCGAGAGGACGCCCCTCATTCTGCAGACACATCTCGCGTACAGCGACGACCGCGGGGCGAACTGGACGGTCAATGACGTGGCGGCGGTCAACCCCCAGCTCATCGACCGCCCGTGGCTCGCGGTGGACCCAAGCAGGGTGTCCGCGACCTCGGATGACGTCTATGTCGCGTACCACGACTTCACCGACAGTCAGATCTATGTGGCTACCTCCCATAACGGCGGCGACATCTTTGGTCCGTCAGTCCCGGCCTCCGCGGGTGTCAACGCGTCCATTTCTCCGCCGACTATCCTCCCTCCGCTCGTCCCGCCCCTCTTCGATTCGTTCTGTAATACCGTTCCGAGTGGGATCGAAGTCGATCCCGAGACCCACCAGGTCTACGTCCAGTGGCTCACCGCGGATCCGGTCGCCAACACGACGGAAGGTTGCAACGTCACGATGATCCAGAACTTCCACAAGGTCTGGATCGCCCGCTCCGACGACCGCGGCACGACGTGGACGGGGTATCCGGTCTACAACGGTGCCATGACCGAGAACGCGAGCGACATCTTCGCCGCGCTCGCAGTAGATGACTCCGGCACTGCGGGGGTGTCGGGGAACGTCTACTCGGTCTTCGCCGACAACAAGCTGGCGCCAGACCACTTCGATATCTGGTTCACGCACTCCAGCAACCAAGGAGCAACGTGGTCACCGCTCGTGAAGGTGAACAGCGACAAGGGAACGCACTTCTTCCCGTGGATAGCGGCCGGGACAACCGGACGCGTCGACTTCATCTGGCTGAACTCGCCGGACTACACGCCGACTGACGCCGAAGAGTCTCCGTGGTACGTGACTTTCGCGCAAACGACGAACGCTACGTCCGCGACGCCGAAGTTCCAGCAGACGTCCGCCTCCTCGAACGTGATGCATGTCGGCGGTATCTGCGTGAACGGGATCTTCTGCACCCTCAACGGAGGCAACCGTGACCTTGCCGACTCGATCTCGATCGCGATCGACCGCGGCGGCAGTGCGGGGCTCGCTTGGACGGATCAGGGCCGCATCCTCCACGGTCCGAGGCACATCACCTACGGCTGCAACACGTCGCAGCAGAGCGCGATCGCCGGAGCCAATCAGGGCCTCAGCTGTAAGGGGCCGGCGAAGTGAACGCTCGACCCAAGGATCGCCGACGAGGTCCGGTGATCCAATTCTTCGGCTGTCGTCACCGAAGCGGCGATCACGCGATATCTCAGCGTAATTCTGAAGCTCTCCTCCCTCGGTTGATTCGTCAATCAAACTCCTCAGCTGACTCGTCAATCCGCCCAAGAATTCGCGAGACTCGACGGCAAGTCCAAAAGGATTTTCGCGGTCGCTGCGCAGGTCATTATGTTGCTGGTCGAACTTCGCGACAACTTCGGCCGATGTCGCCACGCCCTCGACACCGGCACGCCCAGGTAGCCGCCGATCGGCGGCGTGACGACGGGGGCCGTTGCGGCGGCCCTCGTCGCTTCTCTGCGACGATCTAGGCATGGTCGGCGCCGCCTCCCTCGCCGCAGCCGCGCTCATCTGTCTCGATCCGGGCCACGGCACGCCAGCCGCAATCGGCGCGCAGCAGGAGCCGATCGGCCCGGGCTCGCACGTCCTGAAGATCAAAGACGGCGGCGGCGCGGCAGGAGAGGCCGCGGTCAACCTCGCGATCGCCGTCCGAACGCGGACGCTCCTCCTCCGCGCCGGCTACGGGGTCGCGATGACGCGTACCGGCCCGACGTTCCGGTACGGGAGCGGCGGCAACATCGCCCGCGCGCAGTTCTGCAACGTCCGCCACGCGGCGCTGATGCTCCGCATCCACGCCGACGGCTCGGCGTCACCGCGGAGCCACGGCGTCGAGACACTCTACCCCGCCTTCCACCGCCGCTGGACGGGCGACATCTACGCCCGCAGCCTGCGGGCGGCGCGGCTCGTCCAGCGCAGCGTCGTCCGGGCCACCGGCGCCGCCGACCTCGGGCTGATCCCGCGCTCGGATCTGACGGGCTTCAACTGGGCCAACGTCCCGGCGATCCTCGTCGAGACCGGCTTCCTCACCAACCCTGCCGAGCGGCGCCGGCTCGAGTCGAGCGCCTACGAGTGGCGCGTGGCGCGGGGGCTGACGGCGGGAGTCCGGGCCTACGACCCGCTCGGCCGTCTGCGCATGCGCTGAGCCGTCCGCCGGCCCTCCTCGTGCACGCGCTTGCGCCGCTCCTCCACCTCGGGCGCCGGCTCGGCGCGGTCGACCGGCGTCTCGGCCGACTCGAACTCCTCGCGCTCCTCGACGAGCGGCCGTGACTCGGCGAGCTTGCGGCGGAGCTCCTCCGCGCGTGGGTCCGCCGCGGGCACGGGCGGCCGCTCGTAGACCGGCCGACGGCGCCGCGAAGCGAGGAGCCGATAGAGGCCGAAGCCCGCGATCGCACCCGCGAGGAGGGTCGGAGGGCGGCGCACCGGCCGATGCTACACTGCCGCCTCTTCCTGCCTCGTCTTCGCGCCGTCCGTTCCCGAGCGGCGCTGGCCGGCGGGGCCGATTCAGACCGAGGGAAGGAGGTTCGGGAACGTGACGTCGTACGAGATCCTGCTCATGCTCGACCCCGAGCTCGCCGAGGAGCGCCAAGCGGAGGTCATCGCGCGCACGCGCGAGCTCGTCGAGCGCGGCGGCGGGACGTGGGGCAACCAAGAGGTGTGGGGGCGGCGGAAGCTGGCCTACGAGATCGACCACAAGGGCGAGGGCGTCTACCACCTGCTCACGTTCGAGACGAGCCCGGAGACGCTCGACGAGATCTCGCGCGTCCTCAAGATCACGGACGGGGTCATGAGGCACATGGCCGTTCGGCAGGTTGCTGGGGCACATGCCGGCGCCCGGCCCGCGACCGTCCACGAAGCGGAGTAGGCTCGCGCCGAAGGCTTTCGCGAAGGAGGAAGAGATGGCGAACATCAACCGAGTCGTGCTCGTCGGCAACCTGACGAAGGATCCCGAGCTGCGGCACACGCCGAGCGGAACCGCAGTTTGCAAGCTGCGGATCGCGGTGAACACGCGCCAGAAGGACCAGGCGACCGGCGAGTGGGGCGACAAGCCCAACTACTTCGACGTCACCGTCTGGGGCAACCAGGGCGAGAGCTGCGCGCAGTTCCTCTCGAAAGGCCGGCCGGTCGGCGTCGACGGGCGCCTCGACTGGCGCGAGTGGGAGGCCCAGGACGGGACGAAGCGGCAGGCGGTCGAGATCATCGCCGACAGCGTCCAGTTCCTCGGCAGCCGCGAGGGCGGCGACGTGGGCGAGCCGCAGTTCGTGCCGGCGGCGGCCACGGCCGCGACGGACACGGCCGACTTCGGCCCAGGCGGCGCCGACGACGACATCCCCTTTTAGGCGGGATCGGTGAAACCGTTTCTGTCGACCGGTCATTTCAGACGGACGTGCGGGAAACCCGCACGTCCTGACAACGGCACCGCAAGCGGCGCCTAAGAGGAGGCACGTATGGCGCAACCGAAAGAGCAAGCACGGCGCAAGCGCGCGCCCGCCTCGGCCGCACCGACCCGGCGGAAGAGCTGCTTCTTCTGCAAGGAGAAGGTCGAGGAGGTCGACTACAAGAACTACAACCAGCTCCGCCGCTACATCTCGGAGAAGGG
>DASQWB010000074.1:0-4183 GCA_035640455.1 Gaiellaceae bacterium
GCTGCCGCTGTACTTCACCGTCGCCGCCCCGGCGATCGACTTGCCCAGATCGGAGCAGGGACGATTCCCCGCGCCGCCGATGTTGATGTTCGGCGGCTGCGCAACCGAGTCGCCATCCACGAAGATCGTGTCCGCGAACGCGCCACCGGCCATCGCCACCACGACTCCTACCGCCACAACCGCAGCGACCGCCGGCCAGCGCATCCCTTTCTTGCGTGCTGTTCGTTTGAGACCCGCGAGTCGCCGCAGGCCAGGCCCCGCTCTCATCGCTCTCCCTTCCTCCCTTACCGCTTCTTGGCCCGGGCCGCTTCAGGCACGAACCCCAAGCACCTCCTTCACCAGGACGCGGCAACTGCCGCACGCCGCTCGCCTGGGGACCGAGGGCACCCTCTCAGGGTTCCACTGCGGGGTGGGGGCTTCA
Source organism: Gaiellaceae bacterium (assembly GCA_035640455.1). Taxonomy (GTDB): domain Bacteria; phylum Actinomycetota; class Thermoleophilia; order Gaiellales; family Gaiellaceae; genus AC-50. Next base: position 422 of record DASQWB010000074.1, read on the forward strand.
ATAGGCCGCCCAGCCCAAAAGGAGTGTTGAGATTTCTGCACGCGGCCGACCCGAAAGGACGTCCCTAAACGCGGAAGGAGAGGCATTGCGGCGCGGCCCCTTCACTCGGCCCCGCGGGCGCTTCGGCCCGAGCGCGACGACGCACGGGGACGACAAAGAAAAGATGGGGAGACCCGACGCTAGCGCCACGCGATCCGCCTCACCGGCCAGCTTTCTGCACCCCCACGCGGTTCAAGCGCGAGCACATCCAGCCGAACTAGCGGCGAAAGCTGGACTTTCGTGCGGACCTGCAGATGTCTGCGCGCTCTAGCGTGAACACGGGGGCAAATGGGCGTCCTGCGGCCTCGAACCTGGACCCTCCTGGCGGCGTTCCTGGGCGGCTTCGCGACGCTGCTTGTGATGAAGCTTTCGCAGCTCCAGTTCGCCTACCGCGCATTCGGGCTGCACGTCGCGCTCGAGACCGCGGCGGCGTTCGTAGCGTTTCTCGTCGCGCACCTCTTCTACGGCCGCTTCCGCCAGAGCGGGCGCATCGACGACCTCGCGCTGACGCTGAGCCTCGGCGTAATCGCGTGCGCGAACGGCTTCTTCGCCGCCATACCGGCGGCTGTCTCCAACGGCAGTGCTGCCCCCTTCCCCACGTGGACGCCCATCAGCGGCCGGCTGATCGGGGAAGCGCTCTTCGCCTTTGCCGCCTTCGCGCCGCGCCGCCGGCTAGCGAACCCGCGGCGAACTGCCAGGATCGCGATACTCGGCTGTTTCGGCCTCCTCGTCGCTGTCGCGCTCGGCGTCGGCACCGCAGCCAGCCACCTCCCGCACGGCCTCGATCCGAGTATCTTCCCGCCCGCCCGCAGCGACCTGCTCGCCGCGCCCGTGGCGATTGCCGTCGTGCAGGCCGTCGGGATCGGCCTCTACGCGGCTGCTGCGGTCGGATTCACACGGCGAGCGGAGGAGGGAGACGACTTCATGCTCTTCCTCGCGGTAGGGGCGGCCTTTGCCGTGATCGCGCGCTGGAACTACCTGCTGTACCCCTCGCTCTACTCGCCGTGGGTCTACACCGGCGACGCGTTCAGGCTCGCGTCGTACGCGGTCCTCTGGTTCGGCGCCGCGCGCGAGCTCGGGAGCTACTGGCGCAGCCGCGCCGAGAAGGCGGTGCTGGAAGAGCGCCGCCGCCTCGCACGGGACCTCCACGACGGCGTAGCGCAGGAGCTCGGGTTCATCGCGACGCGGGCGCAGGAGCTCGTGGCGAGAAAGGACGGCGAGGCGCAGTGGATCGCGGCGGCCGCTGAGCGCGGACTCGACGAGGCCCGTCGGGCGATCGCGGCGCTGACGCGGGCCGTCGACGAGCCGCTCGACGTCGCGCTGGCCCAGGCGGCCGAGGACGTCGCCGGTCGAGTCGGGGCAAGGGTGCGACTATCGCTGGATCCGGCGGCCGACGTCCCGGCGACGACACGCGAGGCGCTGCTCAGGATCGTGCGCGAGGCCGTGACGAACGCGACCCGACACGGCGGCGCCAGCTCGATCTCGATCGAGCTCACGAACGGCGACGGCCTCTCGTTGCGGATCGGCGACGACGGCGTCGGCTTCGATCCCGCGGACGCGAGCACCGGGTTCGGGCTCACCAGCATGCGCGATCGGGCGCGAGCCCTCGGCGGGGAACTGCACGTCGTCTCTGCGCCCGGTCAGGGCACCGAGATCGCGGTCGTCCTGCCGTGAGCGCGCCGGTCCGCGTGCTCGTCGCCGACGATCACGTGGCTACGCGCGTCGGCGTGCGGCTCGCCCTCGAAGGTCATGGCTTTGCCGTCTGCGCCGAGGCCGCGGACGCCGTCCGGGCGATCGCAGCGGCTACGCGGGAGCGCCCGGATCTCTGCCTGCTCGACATCGGGATGCCCGGAAACGGCATCGCCGCGGCGGCCGAGATCAAGCTCCGCCTGCCCGAGACGGCGATCGTGATGCTGACGATCTCACGTGACGACGACGACCTCTTCGACTCGCTCCAAGCGGGAGCCTCGGGCTACCTGCTGAAGGACACGGCGCCCGCGCGGCTGCCGCTCGCGCTCCGGGGCGTTCTGGACGGCGAGGCCGCGCTGCCCCGGGGGCTCACGGCACGTGTGATCGAGGAGTTCCGCACCCGGGAGCGGAGCCGACGTCTCCGGATCCTCCTTCGGTCCCGTGCGATCACGTTGACGACGAGGGAATGGGAGGTGCTCGAGCTTCTGGGGCAGGGACTCCTCACGTCGGAGATCGCCAAGCGGATCCAGACCTCCGACGCGACCGTCCGCAGTCACGTCCGCGGGATTCTCAAGAAGCTCCACGCGCCGGACCGCAAGAGCGCGATCAGGCTCCTCGAAGGACGGCCGGACGGCTGACCTCGGGCCGGAGCCGACTCGGAAGCTCCAGCCGTGCAGCGCCCTAAACGCCGGGAATAGGCGCTTCGGCCCATTGCTCCGAGCCCACTCTCCTGCGAGCGTACGAGCGGGCGCTGACGCGGCATCGCGATGAAGGGCCCGCGCTCTGCCAGCGGCGAGGGCGTTCTCCCGGAGCGCCGGCCGATCGGCAGAGGCCGACGAGGAGGAGGCGGGCCGCACGCTTCCTCCCTCGGCGTACGCGCACATGCGGCGCCGGCTCCCGTGCAGAAACCTCAACGTCGTTTTTGAGCCGACTGGCCTATTGAATAGGCACGTCGGGTTTCCGACCCTGTGCCAATAGCGCGGCGCGGCTGCCGCGCTCTACCGAGGGAGGTGCTCAACGCTCGTGCCTGAGGCGGCCTCAGGCCATCAGATCTTGGGGAGGAGGAGAGCGATGACACGGAGGCCTGCCCTGCGGCGACTCGCGGGCCTCACCGAGACTTGCTGCTGCGACACCGAGCAGCTGTTGCTGGCTCCCGCGGCGTAGCGATGACCCGCGGCCAAGAGAACGGGCATGTGCGGCCCGATGAGAATCAGCCTGCGGCCGAGCAGGAGATGTATCGCCCGAACGGCGGACGCCGAGCGAGCGTCCGCCACGGCGTCGTGGCGCAAGCGGCGCCGCACGATGCGCAGAAAACGAACGGCGACAGTCGGCGGCCGTTCGTCTCAGTCGTCGTTCCGACAAAGAATGAGGCCGCGAACGTCGCGCCGCTCCTCGAGCGGCTCAGCGGGGTCCTGCCGCCGTCTGACTTGGAAGTCATCTTCGTCGACGACAGCAGCGACGTAACACCCGCGGCCGTTCGGGAAGCGTCACGCCGGGCCGTCAACGCCGTCACGCTCATCCATCGTCCGCCCGAGAATCGAGGTGATGGGCTCGCGGGCGCAGTGGTGGAGGGGATACGAGCCGCTCGAGCGCCCTGGATCTGCGTCATCGACGGCGATCTTCAGCATCCGCCCGAGCTGATCCCCGAGTTGCTTCAGCGTGCGCAGTCCGACCACGACGTGGTCGTGGCGAGCCGCTACGCCCTGAATGGCCATGTCGGTACGTTCGGCATTGGTCGGTCGCTCGTCTCGAGGGCCGCGACTCGGGCCGCGAGGCTGCTCTTTCCGCGCCGCCTCCGAGGGACGACAGATCCCTTGAGCGGCTTCTTCCTTGTCCGGAGAAGCGTCATACGGCCCGAGGTGCTTCGGCCCCGCGGTTTCAAGATCCTGCTCGAGATCCTGGTTCGAACGCCCGGGCTCAAGGTGTCAGAGGTTCCTTTCGAGTTCGGCGCGCGTCACGCGGAACAGAGCAAGGCGTCGGCGCGCGAGGGCGCTCGGTACGTGCGTCAGCTCTGCAGTCTCCGCCTCGGCCCCA
>DASQWB010000075.1:0-14563 GCA_035640455.1 Gaiellaceae bacterium
GAAGCTGACGCGGCTCTTCATCGACGCGGCGAACGAGAACGTCGACGCGCTGCCGCGCCGCCTCGCCGACCTCGGCGTCCGCTACCCGAAGGAGCGCGAGGAGCAGTTCCTCGTCGAGCTCCGCGAGCTCTACTACCGCTATTACGGCGCGACCCTCGCGGAGATCGATCCACTGCAGGTGATCCGCGAGGGCTTCCAGCTCATCTACTCGCTCAACCTCCGGCTGCCGACGCGGTTCGTCCTGCTCGACAAGGCGATCGCGACGCTCGGCTCGGTCGGCGTCGAGCTGTATCCCGACTTCAACGTCTTCGAGGTCGCGCGGCCGTATGCCCGGCGGCTGATGACGGAGCGGCTGACGCCCCGGCGCATCGCTCGGCGCGCGCGCAAGGAGTCGGTGCGTCTGGGGGAGATCCTGCTCGCGGCGCCGTACCAGGTGCACGACTTCCTCGAGGAGATCCGCGACGGCCAGATCGAGATCGGCTTCGTCCACAAGGGGCTCGACGAGTTCATGGCCAGGATCGACGTCGTCTTCAACCGGTTGGTGGTGGCGATGATCGTCGCCGGTGGATTGATCGGCTCGAGCCTGATCGGGATCTTCGCCAAGGGCGGGCCGCAGCTCCTCGGCGTCAACCTCATCTCGGTGCTCGGCTTCGCGCTCTCGGGCGTGCTCGGACTCTGGCTCCTCTGGAGCGTGCTCCGCTCGGGGCGGCTCTAGGACCTAGCCCTAGCGAAGCGGCAGGAACTCGTTCGTGCCGCTCGTCGCGAGGCCCGGCGTCGTGCCGCCGGCGATCGCGTAGACGCGGCCCGCGGCGGCGACGACTCCGAGCCCGTGGCGCGGGGTCGGCAGGTCGGGGAGCCGGCGCCACCGGCGGCGGGCAAGGTCGAAGCCGTACACCGTGGCGATCGTGCCCTGTGGCGCCTCTCCGCCGACCGAGACGATCGTCGTGTCGACGACCGCGGCGCCGGTGCCGCCGCGCGCTGCCGGCACGGGCGGCAGCCCGCGCCAGCGGCGGGCGGGCGGCGCCAGCGACTCGAAGATCGTCGTGTTCGCGTCGAAGCCCGCCTTCCGGCCGGCGAGCGCGTAGAGACGGCCGCGAGCGGCCGTCACCGCAAGGTGCTCGCGCGGCGTCGGTCCCGGCAGGCTCGACCAGCGGCACCGGCGGAGGTCGAAGACGAACGTCTGCCGCGCGAGGCCCACCGGGCCGACTCCGCCTGCGACGTACAGCCGGCCGCGGACGACGGCCGCTCCGCCCGCGGCCCGCGGAGCCGGAAGCGGCGGCAGGGCGCGCCAGCTTCCGCCGGGTGAGAGGACCCACGCGTTCCGAAGCTTGGCGCGAAGGCGGCCGTAGCCGCCGAGCACGTAGAGCCGTCCGTTGGCCGCCGCGGCCATGGCGTGATCGACCGAGGCTGGAAGGGCGGGGAGACGGCGCCACGTGTTTCGGGCGGGGGAGTAGGCGTCGACGCGTGCGCTGTTGGCGCCGCCGCGCTCGAAGCCGCCGACGACCGCGATCTCTCCGCCGACGCGCGCAGCCGCCACCTCCCCCCTGTGATCCGGCATTGGCGCCGCTTGCTGCCAGCGACGCGGCGCGGATCCGGCCGGAAGCGCCGCCAGCGCTGCCGCCGCCGCTGCGGCCGTGGCCGCGATCGTCGCTCGAGCCGGAGGCACGTCGGCAGCGTACGGGAGTGCCGAAAACGGCGTGGGCGTGGCGGACGCGATTGTTGTTTCTGCTTCGGCGCAGAGTCGCGGCAAAGGACATCTAGCCCGGGACCTGCCGCGCGGGTAGCGTCGCCGGACGATGCCGAAGGCCGTCCTCGTCGCCGAGCCCGAGCCTACGACGCGAGGCTTCCTCGAGCGTCACTTGGCGGACGACGGCTTCGACGTCCTCGGCGCAGCGGCGTGCGGCGAGGCGCTCGAGCTCGCCGAGCGGGCGCGGCCGGATCTCGTGCTCCTCGGCGACACCTCCGCGCTCGAGGAGTGCCGGTCGTGGAGCCGCGAGGTGCCGCTGATCGTCATCGGCGGGCCGGACGCGGATGCGGTCGACCGCGTCCGTGCGTTCGAGCGGGGCGCGGACGACTTCGTCGGCCGGCCGTTTCTCTACGACGAGCTCTTGGCTCGGATCAAGGCGGTGCTGCGGCGAACGGAGCCGCTCAGCGCCGATCGCTTCCAGGCGGGCGAGATCGAGATCGACCGGGCGACGCGGCGCGTGACCGTCCGCGGCGTCCGCGTCGACCTGCCGGCGAAGGAGTACGAGCTCCTGCTCAAGCTCGCCTCCGACCCGACCCGCGTCTTCACCAAGGAGGAGCTCTTGCGCGAGGTGTGGGGCTTTCAGGCGCTCGGGCGCACACGCACGCTCGATTCGCACGCCTCCCGCCTGCGCCGGAGGCTCGCCGCCGTGGCCGACGGGCCATTCGTGCTCAACGTCTGGGGGGTGGGCTACAGGCTGCTCAAAGACTGACATCGACATCTTCGCGAGCTACGGTCAGTGCAGCCGTGCCTCGCTCGGATCTCCTCGGCCGGAGTAGGCCCGTCGTCTGGGACTCGGCGGCGCTCGTCCCCGCGCTGACCGCCGCCGTTCCGGCCGTCCTCGCCTTCGTCACGGCGACCGCCGTGTCGGCGGCGAACGGCGGCTACTTCCCGACCGAGTGGGGTTGGAGCGCGATCGCCCTGCTCCTCGTCGCGGGGACGGCAGTCGTGGTGCGCACGCGCCTTCCGCTCGGACGCCTGGAGTGGACGATGCTCGGCGCGCTCGCGGCCTTCACGGGTTGGGTGGCGCTGTCGATCACCTGGTCGACGAGCTCGGCCCAGCCGGTGCTCGAGACGGAGCGCGACGTCGTCTACGTCGCGGCGGTGGCGGCGCTCGTCGTGGTGGCCTCGCGTCGTTCGCTGCCGTGGATCGCCGGCGCGGTGCTCGCTGCCACGTACAGCGTCTCGGCGTTCGCGCTGGCGACGCGGCTGGCTCCGAACGCGGTCGGCTCGTACGACTCCTCGGCCGTATACCAGCTGGCGACGCCGTTCGGCTACTGGAACGCGCTCGGGCTCTTCGTCGCGATCGGGCTGCTGCTCGGGGTCGGCTTCGCCGCGCACGGGCGGTCGACGCTGCTTCGCGCGGCCGCGGCAGCGGCGCTCGTTCCGCTCGCCTGCACCCTGTACTTCACCTTCAGTCGGGGTGCATGGCTCGCGGTCGCGGCAGGAGCGGTCGTCGCGCTCGCTCTCGATCCCGCTCGCCTGCGCACGGTTGCGATCCTGCTCGCGCTCCTGCCGGCGCCTGCCCTGGCGGTGTTCGCCGCCTCGCGTTCGCATGCGCTCACGCACGCGGGAGCGCCGCTCGCGGCCGCAGCGAGAGACGGCCACCGGGTCGCCGTCGTCCTCGTCGTGCTCTCGGTCCTCGAGGCGCTTGTGGCACTCGCCCTCTGCGGTCCCGGTCGGCGCCTCGTCGAGAATCGCCGCGCGGGGATCGCGGCTGCGGCGACGCTCGTCGTGGTCGTCGGCGTGGGCGCCGGTGCGGCGCTCGTCCGTGCCGGTGGTCCCGCGAAGCTCGTTGGAAACGCCTACGACGCCTTCACCTCCCCCGAGCGGCCGAACGGCAGCGACCTGAACCGCCGCCTCGTCAATCTCTCGGGAAGCGGGCGCACCGACTACTGGCGCGTCGCGTGGCACGACTTCGTCGACCATCCGCTGCTCGGATCGGGGGCTGGGAGCTACGAGCGCTTCTGGATCCGCGACCGGCCGAACGCCTTCTACGCCCGCGACGCGCACAACCTCTACCTCGAGGTGCTCGCCGAGCTCGGGCCGGTCGGACTCGCGCTGCTCGCGATCGGGCTCGGTACTCCGCTCGTCGCGGCCGTGCGCCTGCGCCGGCGGCCGCTCGCGGCCGCGGTCGTGGGCGCCTACGTCGCGTACCTCCTCCACGCGGCGATCGACTGGGACTGGGAGATGGCCGGGCTGACGATCACCGCGCTTCTCTGCAGCGGCGCGCTTGTCGTCGCCGCGAGACCCGAGCAATCCGGACGCACGCTGACGGCGCCGCTCCGCGTCGCCTCGCTCGCGCTCGTCGTGCCGCTCGTCGCGTTCGCGTTCGTGCTCCAGGTGGGGAACTCGACCCTCGAGGCAGCGGCCCGCGCAGCGGATCGGGGGGAGACGGCACGCGCCGAGGCGCAGGCGCGGCGGGCGAAGACGTGGCTGCCGTGGTCGTTCCAGCCGTGGCAGATTCTCGGCGAGGCGCAGCTCGCGCACGGAGACCTCGTCGCGGCGCGGCGGAGCTTCCGGGTCGCGATCGCCAAGGACTCCCAGAACTGGGGGCTCTGGCTCGAGTTCGCTGAGGCGAGCAAGGGCGCTACGCGCCGCCGAGCCCTCGACCGCGCGAGCCGGCTCGCCCCGAGGAGCGCCGAGGTCGCCGACCTCCGCCGGAGGCCGTAGCGAACGCCCCCGGTACGGCCCGCCGCTCGCGTAGGATCGGCCCCTCGGGGTTGCCACCGACGCGAAGGGAGCGATATGAGCCTCGCCGACCGGATCGACGCCGCGCGTGACCGCTGGGACGTCCTCCGCCACCCGTTCTACACGCGCTGGGAGCGCGGCGAGCTCACTCGCCCCGAGCTCGCGTTCTACGCCGGTGAGTACCGGCACGCCGTCGTGGCGCTCGCCGACGCGGCCGCGACCGCCGGCGACCCTCAGCACGCGCGCGAGGAGGCCGAGCACGTCGACCTCTGGGACGCGTTCGCCGGCGCGCTCGAGGCGCCGCTCGACCGCGAGCCGACTCCGGAGACGAACCTTTGTGCCACGGCGTGGGCGCGGAGCGATCCGCTGGAGGCGCTCGCCGTGCTGTACGCGGTCGAGTCTGCGCAGCCCGCGATCGCCGAGACGAAGCTCCGCGGGCTCGTCGAGCACTACGGGTTCGCGCCGGACAGCTCCGGGACGGAGTACTTCACCGTCCACGCCGAGCGGGACAAGGAGCACGCCCGGGCGGCGAAGGCACAGCTGGCGCAGGTCGCGCCCGAAGACGAAGGACGCCTGGCCGCCGCCGCCGAGGAGGCGCTGCGCGGGAACTGGCGCCTGCTCGACGGCGTCGAGCGCGCCGCCGCCTGACACAGGCCGAATCGTCACGGCGGGGAACCACAGACACGTCTCCGCCGGCCGGCGGTGACTGTCACGTGACAGTCACCGCCCCTGTCCTGCTATGCCAGTGGCCGAACCGGCCGCGGCCGCGGCGCCTGTGACGTGACAGGCGCCACACGTCGCCCGACGCGTCAGAGGAGCGCGCCCTCGAGCCGGAGCAGCCGCTCCTTGCGGTCGAGGCCGCCGCCGTAGCCGACGAGCTTCCCGCTCGAGCCGACGACGCGGTGGCAGGGCAGTACGATCGGAATCGGGTTCCGGTTCATCACCGTCCCGACGGCGCGCGCTGCCCGCGGCCGCTCCGCCTGCGCGGCCAACCGGCCGTACGTCGTGACCTCACCGTAAGGCACCTGCGCGAGGTGCTCGAGCACGCGGCGCGGGAACGGCCTGACGTCCGCGAGGTCGAGCTCGAGGTCGAACGAGCGGCGGCGGCCCTCGAAGTACTCGTCGAGCTGGCGGCGCGGGTCGTCGAGCGGCGCCCGGAGCACCCGCACGCCGAACCGCGTCGCGAGCTCCTCGGCCTGCCGCTCGGGCTCCGGGTCGTAGGCGATCCGGCAGAGCCCGCGCGGGGACGCCGCCAGGAGCAGCGTGCCGAGCGGTGTATCGACCAGGTTGTAGGCCACGTCCAAGAAGCCGGACGACGCGGCGGCGCTGCGGAAGCGGACATCCAGAGGCTCTGGCACAGAGGTCATTGGAGCTCCTTTCGGCGAAGGCGGCGGATTCCGGAGGAGGCGGCCTGGCGTGCGGCGACAGCGTTCGAGCCGAGCGCGGCGCCGATGTCCTCGTAGCTCAAGTCGTAGCCGTAGCGAAGGACGACCGCCGCGCGCTCGGTCGGCGGCAGGTCGCCGGCGAGGTGCTCGATCTCGGCGTACGCCGGACGCGCGTCGGCGGCGGCGCCCTCCACCGGCTCGCCTGCCGGCCGCCGGCGCCGATGCGTGTCGGCGACGACGCGGGCGGCGATCGTGTACGCCCATGCGCGGAGCTCGCGCCCGTGCTCGAGCCGCCCGTAGCCGCGGAGCGCCCGCAGGAACGTCTCCTGGAACGCGTCCTCTGCCTCCGCGGGGCCGAGCCGCCGCCGCAGGAAGGCGAGGATCTCGCCGCTCCACGTCTCGTAGAAGCGCTCGAAGGGCGGCAAGCTCACGGCTTCCATCATCGCGGTGAAACGCGGTTCTGCGCTGGAGTGTGAGACTCCGCCGGTGAAGATCGCAGTGGTCGGGCACGTGGAGTGGGTCGAGTTCGCGCGCGTCGAGCACATGCCGAAGCCGGGCGAGATCGTCCACGCGTTCGAGACCTGGGCGGAGGCCGCCGGCGGCGGCGCGGTCGCGGCCGTCCAGCTCGTGCGGCTCGGCGCCGAGACGACGCTCTTCACCGTCCTCGGCAACGACGAGCTCGGCCGCCGCTCGCGCCGGCAGCTCACCGAGCAGGGCGTGAAGCTGCGCGGGGTCGTCGCGCCGGAGCCGCAGCGCCGCGCGTTCACGTTCGTGGACGCCGAGGGGGAGCGGACGATCACCGTGCTCGGCGACAAGCTGCGCCCGTCGGGGCGCGACGGCCGGCTGCCCTGGGAGGAGCTCGCCGAGGTCGACGCCGTCTACTTCGTCAGCGGCGACGAGGCCGCGCTCCAGGCGGCGCGGCGCGCGCCGATCCTCGTCGCCACCGCACGCGAGCTCGAGACGCTGCGCGAGGCGGAAGTCGAGCTCGACGCGCTTGTCGGGAGCGGGGAGGACCCCGGCGAGCGCTACGGACCGGGCGAGCTCGAGCCGCGCCCGAAGCTCGTCGTCACGACTGCGGGCGCGCTCGGCGGCTGGATGAATCCCGGCGGGCCGTACCTCGCGGCGCCGCTTCCCGGCCCGATCGAAGACGCCTACGGCTGCGGCGACAGCTTCACCGCCGGGCTGACGTTCGCGCTCGCGGAGGGCCGGTCACCGGAAGAGGCGGTCGAGCTGGGCGCCCGCTGTGGAGCCGCCGTCCTCACGGGCCGGGGCGCCTACGCCGGCCAACTGACACTGGCCGAATAGGCGCGTCCTGCGCGGCCGCCGGGGCTATTTCCGAGGACAGCCGCGGCGCCCCAGCTCCCGCTCTAGGAGCCGGCGAGCACGCCGACGAGGATCCAGACGAGGACCCGAGCAACGCCGCGACCACCCACTGCAACCGTTTGCGGACGGGTGCGCTCACGAGGGGCGCGCGGCTGTAGCGGGTGAACAGCGCGTCGAGGAGCGGTCACGTGAACACGGCCGCGGCCGAGTAGGCGAACATGCCGCCGAACGCGAGGACGCAACCGCGGCCGCGGCACGAGCGGCTGCCACCGCCCGTCGCACCTCGAGAAGTCGCCCGATTCACACCGAAAGTTGCCCCTTCTGGGGGGCGAGCGGGTTGCGCTGTGGGACGATGTGGTTTAAAGTGGAGCGAAGTGGTGAGCTAAGGGCACTCGGGATGCTACTCGGCGAGTACGAGCACACGATCGATGACAAGAGCCGCCTCACCCTTCCGGCCAAGTTCCGAGAGTCCTTCGCGGCAGGGATCGTGCTCACGAGGGGCATGGACGGGTGCCTCTACGCGTACACCCGCTCCGACTGGGACCGACTCGTCGAGACACGGCTCTCGACGCTCGACCCGCTCAGCCGCGAGGGCCGGCTGATGCAGCGCTACTTCTTCGCCTCGGCGGCCGCGGCCGAGCCGGACAAGCAAGGGCGGGTGCCGATCCCTGCCGGCCTCGCCGCCGCTGCCGGCCTCGGCCGCGAGGTCGTCGTCGCGGGCGTCTACGACCACCTCGAGATCTGGAATCGCGCCGCCTGGCGCGAGCACCTCACGGAAGTGGAAGGGAGTGCGGAGCATGTTGCCGAGAGCCTTGCAGCCAAACGCGACTGATCACGTCCCCGTCCTCGCCGACGAGGTGCGGCGCCTGCTCGCCGTGCAGCCCGGCGAGACCGTCGTCGACGCGACCTTCGGCGCGGGGGGTCACGCGGCCCTGCTCGCCGCGGACCTGCAGGGGGCCGGCCGGTTCGTCGCGATCGACCGCGACCCGAACGTGCGCCCCTACTTCGAACGGTTCCGGCGCCGAGCCGGTGTCCCGACAAGGCTGTTGCGCGGCGACTTCTCGGTCGTGCTCGAGCAGCTCGCGGGAAACGGGTTCGGCGCCGACGCGATCCTGCTCGACCTCGGCGTCTCGAGCATGCAGCTCGACCGGCCGGAGCGCGGCTTCTCGTACGCCGTCGACGTGCCGCTCGACATGCGGATGGACACCTCGGCCGAGGTCTCCGCGCGGGAGCTCGTGAACGAGGCGAGCGAGCGCGAGCTCCAGTCCATCTTCCGCCGCTACGGCGAGGAGCGGTACGCGCGGCAGATCGCGCGCGAGATCGGCCGCCGCCGGAGAAAGGCGGCGATCGAGCGAACGGGCGAGCTCGTCGATGCCGTCCGCGCTGCGATCCCCGCCCCGGCGCGCTTCGGCGACGGCCATCCCGCGAAGCGCGTCTTCCAGGCGCTCCGGATCGCCGTCAACGACGAGCTCGGCGCGCTCGAGCGGGCGCTGCCTGCAGCTCTCGAGCTGCTCCGCTCGGAGGGCCGGCTGGCGGTGATCAGCTTCCACTCGCTCGAGGACCGGCTCGTGAAGCGCTTCCTGCGGCGCGAGGAGCGGGGATGCGTCTGCCCGCCGGACTTCCCGGTCTGCGTCTGCGGGCACGAGCCGCGCCTACGGGCGCTCCACCGCAAGGCGATTCGCCCCACGCCGGCCGAGGTCGCCGCCAACCCGCGCGCCGCCTCGGCGCGGCTCCGGGCGGCGCGGAAGGTGGGTTGATGGCCTCGTTCGACCTCGCGACCTCGCTCGAAGCGCCGGCGCGTCATTCGCCGGTCCGTCCGCGGCCAGAGCGCCGGCGGCGCCGCTCGTCGAGCCGCCGCATGGCCGGCGGGCTCGCCTGGATCGTCGTGAGCGCCGTCCTCCTCACCGGCGTGGTGGCGCTCAACGTCGTCGTGCTCCGGCTCAACATGGAGCTCGACCGCGCCGGCCGCGAGCGGGCAAACCTTCGCGCCGACAACGCGCTGCTGGCCTCGCAGCTCTCGAGCGCGGCCGCCTCGGCGCGGATCCAGAGCCTCGCGCGGGCCCGCGGCCTCGTCCCCGCCGACCCAGCGGCCACGACGTACGTCGAGCTCGGCCGCTCGCGCCGGTGAGGCCGGGCGCCCTCGTCAACCGCCGCATCCGCCTCCTCCTCGCCGCGCTCGCGCTCGCCTTCGGCGGCATTCTGCTGCGGGCCGTGTGGATCCAGGGCGTCCGCGCCTCGTCGCTCTCGCGGCTCGCGAGCTCCCAGCACCGCGAGACGATCGCGCTGCCGGCGAGCCGCGGCACGATCTACGACCGCACCGGCTCGCCGCTCGCGATCGGCGAGCAGGCGACGACCGTCTACGCCGACCCCAAGCAGATCGCGAACCCGCACGCCGCCGCGCTCGCGGCGGAGAAGGCTCTGGGCGTGGACGCGTCGAAGCTCGAGCCGCGGCTCGCCGACCGGCGGCTGGGCTTCGTCTACGTCGAGCGCAAGGCCGATCCGCTCGCCGCCGCGGCGCTCGGGAAGCGCGGCATCGCCGGCTTCGGCTTCTACCCCGAGGAGCGCCGCACGTACCCGCAGGGACGGATCGCCGCGCAGGTGCTCGGCTTCGCGGGCGTCGACAACCGCGGCCTCGGCGGCCTCGAGCTCCAGCTCGACCACACGCTCACCGGCAAGGCCGGCAGCGAGACGATCGTGAAGGATCCGCTCGGGCGCGCGATCGACGTCGTTCGCGAGATCGCACCGCGCGAGGGCCACGACGTCCGGCTGACCCTCGACCACACGATCCAGGCGAACGCCGAGGAGGTGCTGCGGCAAACGGTCGCGACGTCGAGGGCGAAGAGCGCGACCGCGATCGTCCTCGACCCCCGCACGGGCGCCGTCCTGGCGATGGCGGTCGAGCCCGGATTCGACGCGAACCGGTACTCGGAAGTCCCGGCCGCGCTCCAGGCGAACAGGGCTGTCGTGGACACGTACGAGCCGGGCTCGACGTTCAAGCTCGTGACGGTGGCCGGCGCCCTCTCGGACGGCCTCGTCTCGCCGAGGACGCTCTTCACGCTGGCGCCCTCGATCCAGGTCGCCGACCGCGTCATCCACGACGCCGAGCCGCGCGGCACCGAGACGATGAGCGTCGCGCAGATCCTCTCCCGCTCCTCGAACGTGGGCGCGATCACGCTCGCCGAGATGCTGAAGCGCGACCGGCTCCTGTCGTGGATCAAGCGCTTCGGCTTCGGCCGCCCGACCGGTCTCGACTACCCCGGCGAAAGCGGCGGCATCCTGCCGTCGTACTGGTCGGGCTCGACGATCGGAAACGTCCCGATCGGCCAGGGGATCGCGGTCACGCCGATGCAGATGGCCTCCGCGTACGCGGCGATCGCGAACCGAGGCGTGTCGGTGCGGCCGCACCTCGTGGCGCGGGCGCGCGCCGTTCGCCGGCGGGTCGTGACGAGGACGGTCGCGGCGCAGCTCTCGACGATGCTGCGCGGCGTCGTGACCTCGGGCACCGGCGTGTCGGCCGCGATCCCCGGCTACCGCGTGGCCGGCAAGACGGGCACGGCGCAGAAGCCCGACGGCCACGGCGGCTACTCGAACCGCTACGTTGCGTCGTTCGTCGGCTTCGTTCCCGCGTCGCACCCGCGGCTCGTCGTGCTCGTGATGGTGGACGAGCCGAAGACCGCGATCTGGGGCGGCGCGATCGCCGCGCCCGCCTTCCAGCAGATCGCCCGTTTCGACCTCCAGTACCTCGAGGTTCCCCCGGACGCGCCGCAGGGCCACGCAGGCTCGTCCGGCTATTGACACTTGATCGCCGCCGCCCTAGAACCTGGGCGGGATGGGCTGGCGGGAACGAGAGTACGCGCGGTTCACGCGGGAGGAGCGCGCACGGTTCTACGGCCCGGCCGCCGCGCCACGGCGCCGTGCGAGCGGGCGCGCGACCTGCGCCGGCGGCGCCGGTCTTGCAGTCGCCGTCTCGGGACTGCTCTTCCTGCTCGGCCAGGTTCCGAAAGGTCATCCAGTCGTTCCCGCCCTCCACTTTCGCGTGCCCGGCGTCGCGCGAGCGCCGGCAAGCCCGCGACGTCCGCGCCCCCGCGTCCTACCTCTTCGCCTCCCCGCCGTTGGAGCAGTCTCTTCGTCGCTGACGATCCACGGCCGGCTGCCGGGCTATGGCGGTCGTCTCGTCGTCGTCGAAGGGAGGTGGAACCGGCGCCGCTGGGTGACGCTCGCGACGAGCCGGATCGGTCGGCGCGGTGCATACCGGGCACGGTTTCGCCTCACCCGGACCGGCACGTTGCGTGTGCGGCTTACCTATCCCGACGGGACGACCTCCATGGGCGTGATGCGCGTCCGCTGAGCCGGGGGCGGCGATCGGGCCCTTGCAGCCGTCACAGCCAGAGCACAAGGGCCAGTAGGCCGATCGCGCGGGTAGACTCGCGCGGCGATGGACCTCGAGCGCGTCATCGCAGCGCTCGCGCCGCGGGACGTCGTCGGTCGTGCTCCTCTCGACGTAGCGGATCTGGCCTACGACACGCGCGCGGTCACGCCGGGCGCGCTCTTCTTCTGCGTCCGCGGCGCCAACGTCGACGGACACGAGCTCGCGCCGCAGGCGGTCGCGGCCGGGTCCGTGGCACTCGTCGTCGAGCGGCCGCTCTCCCCGCAAGTGCCACAGCTCGTCGTCGCCGACAGCCGCGCGGCCATGGCCACAGCGGCGGACGTCTTCTTCGGCCATCCGACGCACGAGCTCGAGGTCGCCGGCGTCACCGGCACGAACGGGAAGACGACGACGGCGCACCTCGTCTACTCGATCCTCGCCGCGGCCGGGCGCCGGCCGGGCCTCCTCGGCACGATCGAGGCGCGGGTGGCCGGGGAGCGGCGGCCCGTCGTGCGGACGACGCCGGAGGCGATCGACCTCCAGCGCACGTTCCGCGAGATGCTGGATGCGGGCGACCGAAGCTGCGCGATGGAGGCCTCCTCGCACGCAACCGCGCTCCACCGCCTCGACCGCGTCCGCTTCGCCGCGCTCGTGTTCACGAACCTGACGCCCGAGCACCTCGACTTCCACGGCACGATGGAGCGCTACTACGACGCGAAGCGGCGGCTCTTCGTCGAGGGCGAGCGGCCGCCGGCGGCGATCAACGTCGGCGACCCCTGGGGCCGCAAGCTCGCGGCCGAGCGGCCGGACGCGCTCACCTTCGGGCTCGCCGACGACGCGCAGCTCGGACCGGCCGTCCTGGATGGCATCGACCTCAAGCTCCGCGGCCGCTTCAACGTCGAGAACGCGCTCGGCGCGGTCGCGGCCGCCCGAATCCTGGGGATCGACGATGCCGTCGTCGCGCGGGGCCTGGAGGCGGTGCGGGGCGTCCCCGGCCGCTTCGAGTCGGTCGACGAGGGCCAGCCGTTCGAGGTGGTCGTCGACTACTCACACACCCCCGACTCACTCGAGAACGCCCTCCGCGCAGCGCGGGACCTCGCCGCGACCGGCCGCGTCCTTTGCGTCTTCGGCTGCGGCGGCGACCGCGACCGCGACAAGCGCCCGCTGATGGGCCGGGTCGCGAGCGAGCTCGCCGACGTGCCGATCCTCACGACGGACAACCCGCGCAGCGAGGATCCGCTGGCCATCATCGGCGAGGTGCTGACCGGCGTGTCCGGCGAGGTCGAGGTCGAGCCCGACCGGCGTGCCGCGATCGCGCGGGCGGTCGAGGCTGCGCGCGAAGGCGACGTGGTGCTCGTCGCCGGCCGGGGCGCGGAACCCGCGCAGGAGGTGGCGGGGAGGATGCTGCCGTTCGACGACCGCGACGTCGCGCGCGAGGCGCTGCGGCGCCTCCAGGCGGTCGCGTGATCCCGCTCCCGCTCGCGGAGATGCCGCCGGGGCGCCTCGACGCCGCGCCCGGCACGCGCGAGATCACCGGCGTGACGATCGACTCACGACTCGTCGAGCCCGGCGACCTCTTCGTCGCCGTCGGCCGCGGCGTCGAGTTCCTCGAGGACGCGCGCGCCCGCGGCGCCGCGGCCACGCTCGTTCCCGACGACGCCTTCGCGGCCATGGCCGCTCTCGGCGCGGCCGTGCGGGACAAGAGCAACGCGCGCGTCGTCGGGATCACCGGCTCGATGGGGAAGACCGGGACGAAGGACATCCTTGCCGCGCTCTGCCGCCCGCAGGCGCGGACGGTTGCGGCCGAGGCGAGCTTCAACAACGAACTCGGCGTGCCGCTGACGCTCTGCCGGCTCGAGCCCGACACGGAGGTCTGCATCGTCGAGCTCGCGATGCGCGGCTTCGGCCAGATCGCGGAGCTGTGCGCGAGCGCCCGGCCTCACATCGGCGTGATCACCAACATCGGACCTGTCCATCTGGAGCGCGTCGGCGACCTCGCCGGCGTGCGGCGGGCGAAGGCGGAGCTCGTCGAGGCCCTTCCGCCGGGCGGAACGGCGATCGTGCCGGAGGAGTTTCCGGTCGAGCGCGAAGACGTTCAGGTCGTGCGTGTCGGCTTCCCGGAGGACGCCGTCGTCGAGGACGGCCGGACGATCCTCGGCGGCGTCAGCTTCGGCTTCACCGTCCGGCACCAGGCGGCGAACGCGGCCGTCGCGCTGGCCGCGCTCGACGCGCTCGGCCTGCCGCGGCCGCCCCGCGTCGACGTCCCGTTCTCGCGCTGGCGCGGCGACGAGGTGCCGCTGCCCGACGGGGGGCTGCTGATCAACGACGCGTGGAACGCAAACCCGGTCTCGATGCGCATCGCCCTCGGGCTGCTCGCGGAGCGGGCCGGCTCTCGACGGCGCGTCGCGATCCTCGGGCAGATGGCCGAGCTCGGCGCCGACGCGCCCCGCTACCACCGCGAGATCGGCGCCGCCGCGGCCGAGGCCGGCGTCCAGGCGCTTCTCGCGATCGGGCCGCTCGCGCGCGGCTATCTCGACGGCGCCGACGGCGTCGAGGTCGTGCGCTGGACGCCAACGGTCGATGAAGGCCTCGAGATCGCGCGCGAGGTCGTCGAACCGGGCGACTGCGTGCTCGTCAAGGGCTCGCGCGCGCTGGGCCTCGAGACGGTCGCCGACGCGCTGGCAGGAGTGGCCGCCTAAGAAATGGCCCACCCGGCACCGCCCTCTGGCTTCTGGAACGCGCTGAGCTGCGCGAGGCGTCGTCCTCGGTCGCGCCCGTACCTTTCAGGTACGAACGCTCCCTGCGTCCTAGTCTCGCTTGCTCATCGCGTCCCAGAAGCGCAGCAGCGGCGCCGGGCGGGCCATTGACCCGCGTCCTCATCGCGGCCATCGTCGCGATGGTCATCTCGATCATCGTCGGACCGAAGTTCATCCAGTTCCTGCGGCGGAACGAGTTCGGCCAGCACATTCGCGAGGAGGGGCCGGAGCGGCACGTCGACAAGCAGGGGACGCCGACCATCGGCGGGCTGCTCATGCTCGTGACGGCGACGATCGC
>DASQWB010000076.1:0-20015 GCA_035640455.1 Gaiellaceae bacterium
GCACTTCGCGGACATCGAGAAGCTGCTCGAGGTGCTGCAGCGGCTGGTCGACGCGGGGAACACGGTGCTGGTGATCGAGCACAACCTGGACGTGATCAAGCAGGCCGACTGGCTGATCGACCTCGGCCCCGAAGGCGGCGAGGCGGGAGGCGAGCTGATCGCCGCCGGCACCCCGGAACAGGTCGCCGAGGTCGAAGCCAGCTTCACCGGCCAGTACCTGCGGCAGGTCCTTCCGGCCGCCGCGCTCGCAGCCGCGTAGCGGCGCGGCTCGCCGTTGACGAGCGCATGACATAGCCTTGACCTAAGAGCACGCCTCGTCTAGCCTCGGATGTGCTCTAACGATCTGCCGGACTGGCCGTGGGGGTCAGTCTGCGGCGACCTCACCAGCTATTCCGGTAGGAGGAGGTCGCCCATGTCTCATCCCCGCTCGATTCTCAAGCGAAGGGGCGTGTTCGCCGCCCTCTTCGCCGCGCTGGCGGTCGTGCTCGCGCCGAGTGCACTCTCGGCTTCGGCCTCGCCGAGCGCCGCCTCACCGCCGGTCATCTGTCTGCGGGTGCCGTCGTCAGGGCTGCTCCCGCCGGGACAGACTGCGTCGACCCCGCTCGAGCCGTCGAACGAGTGGCAGTGGTCGGCGAGCTCGGCCAGGCAACCGTTCCGGTGGGCGGTGATCAACCGCAACGGCGTCATCGTCGCCTCCGGCTACTCGCCGGGACCGGGCGGCTCGGTCTTCGTGCCGTTCAACTACAACCGGTGGCAGGTGACGAACCTCGGCAACGTCGGGCAGTACTGGAGGGCCTGCTACAGCTCCGGTCCGTAGCGAGCCGGAGCAGCGGGAGGGAACCTCGCCGGCCGAGGTTCCCTCCCGTGCCGAGGAATGCGTTTCCACCGCTGCGCGTTCGGAGGCCTGTGGCGCGCACGCGAGTCGTCCGGGTCTTCGTCCGCTTTCGCGCGGGGCCCACGTGGACGAGCGGCGCGCCCGAGGAGCAGCCCGGCTGGGACGAGCACGCGGTGTTCGTCGACGAGCTCGTCGCGGACGGGACGTTCGTCATGGGCGGGCCCCTCGCCGACTACTCGGGCTCGCTGAACCTGCTCGAGAACGTCGGCGAAGAGGCGGCACGCGCGCTTCTCGCTCGAGATCCGTTCGTCCTGAACGGCGTCTTCGTGCTCGAGGACGTGCGGGCCTGGAACGTCTACGTCGACGAGCTGACGCCGAGCGCGTAGCGGAAGCCCAACCTAGGCCGGCAGCGGGCCGAGAAGCTCGATCTTGTACGTGCCCGCGGCCGCCATTCCCGACGGCCATCTGTGGGAGATCGTCTGGAACCCCCGGCGAGCCGACGGGTAGCGAGCCGGCGTTAGCCGCTCGGCACGCTGGCCGCGCAGCGCGGCAGGTGCTGCTGTGCGAGTCGCAGCAGGAGCGCGTGGAGCTGGGCGCGCTCCTCCTCGTCGAGGGAGGCGAGGAACTCGCTCTCGAGCTCCCGGGCGAGCTCGCGCAGCTTGGCGAGCGCCCGCTTGCCCTCCGGCGTGAGCCGGACGGTGTGCCGGCGGCGGTCGGCCGGGTCGCGGCGGCGCTCGACGAGGGCCTTCTCCTCGAGCTCGTCGAGCAGGCCGACGAGCTGACCCCGGTCGTACCCGAGCGCGTCTGCGATGGCGCCCTGGGTCTCGCGCGAGCCCTCGTCCAGGACCGCGAGGACAGCGTGGTGGTAGGGGTGGAGGCCGGCGCGCTCGTAGGCGGCCATCGACTTGTCCTTGGCCGCGAACCCGAGTCGCTTCAGCAGGAACGGCACCGACGCGACGAGCTCCTCCGGTAGCCGGGGGAGCGTCGGCAAGCCAGGTCTCTCCACGTTCGTAACGGTCATGCGAAATAGTGTAGCGCACTCAAGCGTTTGCCTGATATAACGTTGATATCACCAACGATTAGGAGGCTTAATAACGTGAGCATCGCAACGAGACAGGACCGGCGTTGGAGCGCACTCGCTCTGATCGTCACGGCGCAGTTCATGGTCATCCTCGACGTCGCGATCGTGAACGTCGCCCTGCCGTCGATCAAGGCCGATCTTCATTTCTCGCAGACGAACCTGCAGTGGGTGATCTCGGCCTACGCGATCCTGTTCGGCGGCGCGTTGCTGCTCGGCGGCCGCCTCGCCGACCTGCTCGGACGGCGACGGCTGTTCGTGACGGGCCTCGCGCTGTTCGCTGCGAGCTCGCTTCTGTGCGGCCTCGCCTGGTCGGAAGGCTCGCTGATCGCCTTGCGCGCCGTGCAGGGCCTCGGCGGCGCGCTGCTGGCTCCGGCCGCGCTCTCGCTCCTGATGACGACGTTCGCGGAGGGCCGCGAGCGCAACCTCGCGCTCGGGATCTACGGCGCAGCCTCCGGTAGCGGCGCCGCGGTCGGCGTCCTGCTCGGCGGCGTGCTCACCTCGTACCTGAGCTGGTCATGGATCTTCTTCATCAACTTCCCGGTCGGCGTCGCCGCGATCGCGCTCACGCCGTGGCTGCTGCGGGACAGCCGCGCCGACGTGCCGCACCGCCACTTCGACTTCGCGGGCGCCGCCTCCGTCACGGCGGGCCTGATGCTGCTCGTCTACGCGCTGACGCGCGCGACGAGCGACGGCTGGGGCTCGGGCACGACGCTGGCGCTGCTCTCCGGCTCCGCTGCTCTCGTGCTCGCCTTCGTCGCGATCGAGCTCCGCTCCCGCTCGCCGCTCCTGCCGCTCCGCATCTTCCGGCTGCGGACGCTCTCGGCCGCGAACGCGACGATGGCCATCGTCGGCGCCGTCGCATTCTCCGAGTTCTTCCTGCTGACGCTGTACCTGCAGGACGTCCTCCACTACTCCGCGGTCCGCAGCGGGCTCGCCTTCGCCGGCTTCGCGTTGACGGTGGTGGTCGTCTCGAACGTCGCCCAGGCCGTCGTCGGCCGAGTCGGCGTCCGTGCCTCGCTCACCGCCGGGCTCCTCGCCTCCGCCGTCTCGGTCGCGCTGCTGACCCGGCTGCCCGTCGACGGGCACTACTTCTGGGACCTCTTCCCGGCGTTCGTCCTCGGCGGCGCCGGCATGGGGTTCTCGTTCGTCCCGGTGACGATCGCAAGCCTCACAGGCGTCGAGCGCACCGACGCGGGAGTCGCCTCGGGCTTGATCAACACGAGCCGGCAGATCGGCGGCGCGATTGGCGTCGCCGCGACGAGCGCGATCGCCGCGACCTCGACGAGCAACTACCTCCACTCCCACTCGGCGCTTGCGGCCTCGAACGGCGTGGCACTCGACCACGGGTTCCAGACCGCGCTCTACGTGCTCACCGGTCTGCTGGTCGTCGGGGCACTCATCGCCTCCGCGCTCGTCAGGTCGGCGCCGGCGCCACGCGCACGCGTCGAGCGAGTCGACGGCGAGGCGGTTGCCCTCGAGGAGGCGGCCTGATGGCCGGCTTCCGTGAGCTCGACGACCTCGTGCTGCACCTGAAGGGACTCGTTCTCGTGCGCAAGGTCCGGGAACGGAACGGCGCCGACGAGGACGAGCTCGAGATGTACGGTGCGGAGATCGAGCGGGCGCGCGAACGGCTCGCAGACTTCGTTCAAACTGCCGCGTAGTGGTCAAGATCAGCGACAAGACCGACTACAGGCGCTTCGCCCGACCGACCGCCGACGACGAGGGCACGTGGCTCGACCACGTGGAGGTCCACCTCGTGACGCATCCGGTCGGGCAGGTGAAGGAGATGCACGTCCACGACCCGCCGCAGGATCACGTGATCGTCATGCGCTCGGGTCGGATGCGCTGGACGGTCGAGGACGAGAGCTTCGAGGCAGGACCCGGCGACGTCGTCGTCACCCCGGCGGGCACGGCCCACGGCTACGAGGTCCTGGGCGACGAGGCGGCGCGTGTCGTATGTATCGATTCGCCGCCGCGCGCAAAGCCGGAGGCTTAAGGGCCGCGCGGTATAAGCTTCTCTGCAGGTAAAGCGAGAGGAGAAGACGTGGCCCGCAAAACCGTCTTGGTCAGCGATTTCTCGCAGAAGGAAATTCCTGACGACAAGCAGTCCGTCCAAGTCGTCCTTCGCTACTCCGACGCGCGCCGCGGCCAGCACGTCGCCGACGCTCATGTCGACGACGACATCGTGAAGCAGATCGCGAGCGTGGGGAAGCAGCAGGCCCGCCGAGGCAGGCGCCCGAAGACGCAGTAGGTCGGCTCAGCGAAGCGAGGATGCGACCTGCTCGAGGAGATCGAGCGCCTCCTGTAGGCCGTCCTCCATCCCCGACTCGATGTGCGCGTCGCGGTGCTCCTTGCTCGAGTGCTGCACGAGGAGCGTCATGAGCGTACGCGCGTCCTCGTCGGCGAGCATCAGGGTATCCAGCGCTTCCGCGTCCGGCATGGCCTCGTAGACCTCCGTCGAGACGAGCCGCTCGTTCGGGACGATCTCGCGGTACTCGCCGTGGAAGGCGACCTTGAAGCCGCCGTCGGCCACCATCACGTACCGCCACCGGCCGCCGACCCGCAGGTCGATCTCGGCGACCGTCATCTCGCCGCGGTTCGCGTGCCACCAGCGCTTGACCAGCTCGGGAGTCGTCCAGGCCTTGTAGACCAGGTGCTTGGGCGCGTCGAACTCCCGCGTGATGAGGATCTGCTCGTCCGTCGGGAGCGTCACCGTCGCCGTCCTGCTACTCGTCACCGCCACTAGCTCCTTCCGCTTTCTTGAGTTCCTCTAACACGACGTCCAGCTGGTCGAAGCGCTCCGACCACGACTGCTCGTAGGTCTTCACCCAGTCGTGGATGGGCTTGAGCGCGTGCCCGTTCAGCCGGTACAGCCGCTGCCGTCCTTCGCCCCGCACGTCGACCGCGCCCACCTCGCGGAGGACCCGCAGGTGCTTCGACACCTGCGGCTGAGCCAGCCCGAGCGCGCGCACGAGGTCGTTCACGGGCCGCTCCCCGCCGGCGAGGACGTCGAGAATCTGTCGCCGCCGGGGCTCGGCTACCGCGTTGAACGCATCGGCCGTCGTCGCTGCTCGTGGCATGCAGGCGATCATATACCTATATAGGAATATGTCAAGGTTACTTGGCCGCTCCGGCGGGTACCGCCGCGAGGGTCAGCAAAAGCTAGGGGGCAGGCATGGCAGTCGACCGCAGGGGACGCGGAGGCATCGGAGGGATCAGCGTCGGCGGGATCCTCGTCATCGTCGGGATCGTCGTCGCGATCATCTGGAGCTTCTGGCTCGGACTCATCATCGCCTTGATCGGGCTGATCGCCTTCGGCGGTTTCGCGAAGGGCAAGTGGTACTAGGCGGGCGCTAGAGCTCGGCCCGCCGCCGCTCGAGGAAGCGCCGCTCGGGCTCCGAGTGGGACGAGCTCGAGCGCGTGCTCGGAGGCGGCGCGGGCTTCGTCGAGTTCGAGGCGCTCGACGAGGGCGAGCGAGGCCTCGACGTCGCCTGCCTCGGCGAGCGCGGCTCTTGGGTGCGCCATCGGCCACCATTCCGTCCCCGAAGCGCGCCTCGCGCCGCGCGTCGTTCAGCAGCATCAGCGCGAGCAGTCTGTGCACCTCGGGCTCGTCGAACATCAGCTCCGCGAGCGCACTACGGCCTCATGGCTGTGCCGGCCTGGCCGCCGCCAGCATCCCACGCGAGCCTGACTTGGCAGCCAAGATCGAAAATGGAGAGGTTCTCGAAGGCGTAGAGGTAGCCGCCTGCGAAGAACTGCTGATCCTGCGACAGAGCCATGTTTTGGAGGCGCGGAGGTATGAGGCGCGGACCTATCTGCCCAAGGAGGTTCGGTGCGCCCGGAGCCGTGAGGTAGCGGCCGAAGAACATCATCAGGAGCTCGGCGGCCAACGCCGGCGTCCGGCCGCACTGCCCCCGTTGGGCGTCGCAGGCCGTCGTTCCGGCCGGGAGATAGTCCCAGTGGCCGATCTCGTTGAAGATCGCGCTGTGCTTCGGTAGCGAGACTGCGTTCCAAGTCGCTGAGGAGGGCGCCGGATTCATGTCCACGAGCGCGGCGTCCATCAGCTGGTCGCTGCCCCACATGAAGAGCTTCGCGATCGGAGCTGCGGCGACATGCGAGATTCCCACGCCGCTGACGCCGCTCATCGACGCGAACGCGCTGATGGCGCCCGGGTTGGTGGCGACGAATCGTGCCGCGAGACCGCCGCCGTATGAATGGCCGACGATGCCGGTGATCGGTGCAGGCGCGACGATCGCTCGGTAGGCGGACTCTGTCCGGATCCAGGTGATGACCTCGCCGAGGACGCTGAGGTCGCCGTCGGCCTGCTGAGGGTCGGTGCCGCCCGCGATCTGGCGCAGCTCCGGAACGACGACGACGTGCCCCCCGCGGGCGAGCTGAGCCGGAAGGTACTCCCACTTCTTGTAGTGGTCCGGCTCGCCGCACATTCCGTGGACGAACACGATGAGGGGATACCGGCCGCATTCCTCCTCGAGAGTCGGTGCGGAGAACGGCGACCCCTCCAGGCTCGGGAAGAAGACGCGGCAGCGGTGGCCCCCGAAGATCGGTGACGTAATTGCAAACCGTCTCCGCACGGCAAGCGTGGCAAGTGTGGCAAGGGCGCGTGGCAAGACGCGCCAGCTCGCCGCGCGCGCGATCAATGCGCGCGGCCGGACACGCGCCGTCTCGTCGCGTATGCCGTAGAAAACCGGCTCCAGTGCGTTCGGCTGCCACGAGATCGGGCATCCCATCCGAACGAGTATGAGCCTTGGAAGGCAGAGTCCCAAGCCGCTTTAGAGCTCTGCCAGCCGCGGCCGGAGGAAGCGCCGTTCGGCCTCCGAGTGGACGAGCTCGAGCGCTACCGCGTGTCGGCTGCGATCTTCTCGACGATCTCGGCAGCGGGCCGCTCTTCGACCAGCGCGTGTGCCTGACCCGCCCAGAGGTTGAAGCCGTCGGCGTCCTCGCGCGCGCGGGCGGCGGCTCTGACCGGCGCCGTGACGTAGTGGATGTGCGGGTAGGCAGACGGCGCGGCTGCGCTGTGCTCGAGGAGGAAGCGGTTGACGAGGCCGCGGGCGAGCCTGCCCGTGAAGGCGCGCGTGAGGGCGGTCGGCGTCTCGGTCGCGAGAGCCGCCTTGTGCGCCGGGTTCGTGCCGGCCTCGGGGGCGCGGAGGAAGGCGGTGCCGAGCTGTGCCGCGGCGGCGCCGCCGGCGAGAACGGAGGCGACGCCCGCGCCGTCGGCGATGCCGCCGGCGGCGATCAGCGGCAACGGGCTCTCCCGCGCGACGAGACGGAGCAGCGGGAGGATGCCGAGCCCCTCCGCGTCGTCCCGGTCGACGAATGACGCGCGGTGACCACCCGCCTCGATCCCCTGGAGCACGAGCGCGTCGGCTCCTGCGGCCTGTGCTTGCCGCGCCTCATCGACGTCCGTCACTGTCGCCCACACTTCGGAGCCGACGTCCCGGAGCGTGGAGATCACCTCGGGAGCCGGGCAGCCGAAGGTGAACGAGACAACGGCGACCTTCTCGTCGGCGAGCGTCCGCAGCTTCGCGTCCCAGTCGTCGTCGTCGAAGCGCGGCTCGCCGACGTCCGCGTCGTAGCGGGCCTCGCTCGCGCGCAGGCGCTCGACGTAGGCGTGCACCGCTTCCGCGTCCACCTCCGGGCTGCCGGTCACGAACACGTTGACGCCGAACGGCGCCGCCGTCAGCTCGCGTAGCGCGCGGATGTCGTCGCGCATTCGATCAGCCGTGAGGTAGCCGGCACCGAGGAAGCCGAGCCCGCCTGCCTCGCACACGGCTGCCGCCAGGGCCGGCGTCGAGGGGCCGCCGGCGAGCGGCGCCAGCACGATCGGATGGCGTAGCTCGGCGAGCGTCACTGCGTCGCGGCGGCGCGAAGCCGCCACGCCGGCTGCGGACCGTCGAAGCCCTTCAGCTCGAGCTCCTGCTCGACCGCCTCCAGGCCTCGCTCGGCGAGCCAGGGGGCGACCCGCCGGTGCGCCTCGTCGCTCAGGAGGATCTCTCCGACCCCCGCCGCCGCCTGCAGGCGCGCGGCGAGGTTCGTCGTCGTCCCGAGGACGGACACGTTTCCGCCGGCGACGGTTCGGCCGACGACGGCGGGGCCGACGGCGATGCCGATTCCGACGCCGAGGTCGAGGAGCGCCGCCTTCCCGCTCAGCGCGAGCGCGGCTTCGAGCGCCTGCCGCGCGTGGTCGAGCCGCGTCCCGGTCGCGTTGAACGTCGCCATCACGGCGTCGCCCGCGAACTTGTCGACGAAGCCGTGATGGCGGCCGACCTCGGCGGCCGCCCAGCGATGGAGCGTCTCGATCCGCTCGGCGAGGTCGGCGGGGGCGGTCGCGGACGTCACCGCACTGAAGCCGCGCACGTCGGCGAACATCGACGTCACGAGGCGCTCGCCGGTGCGCACGAGCTCGGGCTCGGCGCCGTCGCGTCCCGAGACCGCCTCCACGAGCTCGGGAACGGCGAGGCCGAGCTCCCCAGCGACGGCTCGCGCGCGATCGCGGATCAGCAACGCGCTGGCCGCGTCCGCCTCGGCCGCGACCGCGGCGAGCTCGCGCGCGACGTCCTCCCGCGAGCCCGCCCGCCCCAGAGCCTCCGCCGCGAGCGTCCGCGCGCGCCATTCGACGAGCCGGAAGCCGCGCGCCCCTGCTCCCCGCGCGACGCGCGCGAGGAAGGGCTGGGCCTCCGCCGCGGCGCCCCTCGCCAGCAGGATCCGGCCCTGCGCCTCGTCCAAGAACGTAGCGCCGACGTCCGTCGGATGCGCTCGTCCGGCATCGACGACCGCCTGGGCATCGTCGAGCAGCCCCGCCGCGACGAACGCCTCGACGGCGAGGGCGAGGGTGCCGCGGTACGGCCCGATCCGGTCAGCGTGCCCGGCGATCTCGCGGGCGAGAGCGACCGCCTCGCCCAGGCGCCCGTCGGCGAGCCGCAGCCGGATCTGCGGCGTCGCGTCGTAGACGAGGTCCTGCAGCTCGGCGCGCTCGGAGGGAGCGGGTAGCGCCGCCGCGGCCTCCTCGAGCCGCCCGAGCTCCAGCAGGACCTCCGCGAGCTCGACCTTCGTTCGCCACCGAACCTTCTCGCTGGCCGACGCGAAAGAGCGGTCGGCGCGCTCGATGGCAGCGAGCGCCTCCAGCAGGTCGCCCCTCGCGCGGAGCGCCCAGCTCGCGGCGATCGCGAGCATGTCGGTCATCACCGCCGGCCCCGGCTCGGACGCGAGCGCCTCGACCCGCTTGCCGACGCCCGGCGTCATCGTGTGCAGGCGGCTCCAGGCGTCGTTGTAGGCGATGTTGTGCGCGATGAACGAGTACCCGCGGCGGCGCGCCTCGTCGAAGGACTCGTCGAGCAGCTGCATCCCCTCGTCGGCGCGGCTCGTGTCGAGGAGTGCGAGCGCGACCCACGATTCCGCCCATACGCGCTCGAAGTCCGCGCCGGCTGCGCGCGCGACCTCGACCGCCTTCGTCGCCGTCTCGAGGCTGCGCGCGTCGTCGAACTCGAACTTGTAGAGGCCCGCGATCCGCATGTACGCGATCGAGAGCTCTGCCGACGGGCCGCGCTCCTCGAGCACGCGCCGTGCGCGCTCGAACTCCTCGTGCGACCGGTCGGGGCGACTCTGCTCCCAGTGGCAGCGCGCGAGCACGAGCCTGTACCGCGCGGCCTCGAGCTCCTTGCCCGCCTCCTCGAGGGCCGGGATGCCCTCCTCCAGCACCTCCTCCGCGGCGGCCGTCTTCCCGTCCGTCCAGAGCACCCGCCCCATGTGGCAGAGCAGCCGCGCCCGCACGAGCGGGTCGCGGACGTGCGGCAGGGCCCGGTCGAGAAGCTCGAGCGCCTCGGCGAACGCGAGCGACGCCTCGGCCTCCTCGGCCGCTTCGACGCACGCCGGCACGGCCTCGTCGAAGCGAGCCGCTCCGAGCAGGTGGCGCGCGATCTCGAGTGGGCTCGCGCCGGCTTCGACGAGGACGTCGGCCGCGCGGCCGTGGATCTGCTGGCGCCGCGGCAGCACGATCTCGTCGGCGACGGCCTCCTGCGTCAGCGCATGCCGCCAGCGGTAGGTCGCGTGGCCGTCCGCGCCGACCTCCTCGAGGAGCTGCTGCGCAACGCCGACGTCGAGGGCGTCGTGCACCGTCTCCTCGGGCGCGCCGGCGACCGCGACGAGCGTGGCGTAGTCGAACGTCCTGCCGAGCACGGCGGCTGCTCGGAGGATCTCGATCTCGGCTGGGTCGAGACGTGCGAACCGGAGCAGGATCGTGTCACGAACGGTCTCGGGGATGCGCAGCTCGCCGAGCGAGCGCGTCTGCCAGCCGTGGCCCGTCCGGACGACGTCGCCGCGGTCGATCGCCTCCTTCAGCATCTCCTCGAGCACGAACGGGTTTCCCTCCGTTCGCGCGTGCATCAGGTCACGGAGCTCCGGCCCGATCTCCTCGTCGTCGAGGATGGCCGCGATCATCTCGGCGATCTCGCGTCGGTCGAGCGGCGACAGCGAGACGAGCTCCGCGAGGCCGGAACGGCGCCACGTCTGCAGGAGCGGCGCCACCGGGTGCCG
The DNA here is from genome assembly GCA_035640455.1 of Gaiellaceae bacterium. Taxonomy (GTDB): domain Bacteria; phylum Actinomycetota; class Thermoleophilia; order Gaiellales; family Gaiellaceae; genus AC-50. The sequence goes on from DASQWB010000076.1 coordinate 10,467, forward strand.
CCGGTCGAGCTCGTCGCTGCGGTACGTGACGAGCACGAGCGAGCGCACGTTCGTCAGCCGGCGGGCGAGGTGGTCGAGCAGCTCGCGCGTCGCCGACTCGGCCCAGTGGACGTCCTCGACGACGAGCAGGAGGCCGTGCTCGCGCGCGGGCACCGCGAGCAGCGCGACGACGGCCTCGAAGAGGCGAAGCTTCGCCTGCGCCGGGTCACCGAGCGGAGCGGGTAGCTCGGCGCCGCCGAGCTGCGGGAAGAGCTGCGCGAGCTCGAGCCGCGCGGCGCCGAGCTACCCGGCCAGGCGCTCGACGTCCTGACGGGACAGGTAGTTGCCGAGCGCCTCGACGAGCGGAAGGTAGGGGAGCGGAAGCTCGGCCTCGCTGCACGCGCCCCAGAGGACCTCCCAGTCAAGCCGCCGCGCACGCTTCGCGAGCTCGGTCGCGAGCCTCGTCTTCCCCATCCCGGCCTCGCCGCCGAGGGCGACGAAGCGGCTCTCGCCGCGGTGAGCCGCGAGCAGCGCGTCCTCCAGGAGGAAGAGCTGCTCGTCCCTTCCCACGAGCGTCGGGCAGAGGACGCGCTGCAGCATGCTTTCGATTCTTCCATTTCACCGCGAAACGGAGTGGTCGCTCCGCTTTCTGGCATACTTGGGTCGTGACCACGCCGACCCTTCGCAGCGACGCCCGCCGCAACCGCGAGCGGCTCGTCGCGAGCGCCCGCGAGCTCTTTGCCGCCGAGGGCGTCGACGTCCCGGTCGAGGAGATCACTCGTCACGCGGGCGTCGGGATGGGGACGCTCTACCGCCACTTCCCGACGAAGGAAGACCTGGTCGACGCGGTGCTCGAGGATGCCTTCGCGGAGCTCGTTCGCCTGGCCGAGGAGGCGGCTGCGGCGGACGACGCCTGGGCCGGCTTCACCGGGTTCCTCGAGCAGGCGCTCACCCGGCACGCGGCGAACCGCGGGCTCAAGGATGTGCTCGCGAGCGAGCACGGCCGGCAGCGCGCGCAGGCGATGCGCGAGCGGATCCGGCCGCTGCTCCGGCGGCTGATCGAGCGGGCGCAGGAGCAGGGCGCGCTCCGGCCCGATTTCACGGCGGAGGATCTCCCGCTCGTCTTCTGGACCGCTGGCCGCGTGATCGAGACGACGGCCGCCTTCGCGCCGGATCACTGGCGCCGCTACCTCGGCCTCCTGCTCGACGGGCTCCGCGCCGAGGCGGCGAGCCCGCTGCCGGCGCCGCCGCTCACCCAGGCTCAGCTCGCGCGAGCGGCGAGGCGGCAGCATGGCTGAGGACGGGCGGCTCGGAGGACGCGCGCTGTGGACGGTCTTCGCCGCGCTGATGCTCGGCATGTTCCTGGCCGCGCTCGACCAGACGATCGTCTCGACGGCGCTGCCGACGATCGTCGGCGACCTCGGCGGGCTCAACCACCTCTCGTGGGTCGTCACCTCGTAACTGCTCGCCTCGACCGTCTCGACGCCGCTCTACGGCAAGCTCGGCGACATGGTCGGACGCAAGCCCGTCTTCCTGGCCGCGATCCTGATCTTCCTCGCCGGCTCGATGCTCGCCGGCCTGTCGCAGTCGCTGGGCGAGCTGATCGGCTTCCGCGCGCTACAAGGGATCGGCGCGGGCGGGCTGATGGTCGGGGCGCAGGCGATCATCGCCGACATCGTCCCGCCGAGGGAGCGCGGCCGGTACATGGGCCTGATCGGCTCGGTGTTCGCGGTCGCGTCGGTCGCCGGACCGCTGCTCGGCGGCTTCCTCGTCGACAACCTGTCCTGGCGCTGGGTCTTCTACGTAAACATGCCGGTCGGCGCGCTCGCGATCGCGATCGTGCTCACTCGGCTGCACCTCCACACGCCGCCGGTCCGGCACCGGATCGACCTGCTCGGCGCCGCCGTCCTGAGCGGCGGCGTCGCCGCGCTGACCCTGCTCACGACCTGGGGCGGCACGGAGTACCCGTGGGGCTCGGCGACGATCCTCGGCCTCGGCGTCGTCGGCACCGCGCTGCTGGCGACGTTCGTCTGGTGGGAGACCCGTGCCGCCGAGCCGATCCTGCCGCTCGGCCTCTTCCGCTCGAGCGTCTTCAGTGTCTCGAACGCGATGGGCTTCACGATCGGGATGGCGATGTTCGGGGCGATCGTGTTCATCCCGCTCTACCTGCAGCTCGTCTACGGCGCGAGCCCCACGAGCTCCGGGTTGCGCCTGCTGCCGCTGATGGCAGGCCTGCTCGTGGCGGCGATCGCCTCCGGCCGTGCGATCAGCCGCATCGGCCGCTACAAGGTCTTCCCGATCGCCGGCACCGCGATCCTCGTCGTCGGCATGTACCTGCTCTCCCGCCTCGATGTGGGCACCGCGCCGTGGCTCGCGTCCGTATACATGCTCGTCGTCGGGGTCGGCATCGGCCTCGTCATGCAGGTGCTCGTGCTCGTCGTCCAGAACGACGTGCGCCCGCAGGAGATCGGCGTCGCCACCTCGACCGCGACCTTCTTCCGCTCGGTCGGCGGCTCCTTCGGCGTCGCCATCTTCGGGACGATCTTCGCGAGCAGGCTCGCCGACCACCTCTCGCGCCTGCCGCGCAGCGTCACCGACCGGCTCGGCAGCGGCGTCCACTTGAACCCCGAGCAGGCGAGGCACCTGCCCGCTGCGATCCACGCCGACTTCCTCCAGGCCTTCGCGCACGCGCTCCACGGAGTCTTCCTCTGGGGCGTGGCGATGGCGGCCATCCCGTTCGTCCTCTCCTGGCTCCTCAGGGAGGTGCCGCTGCGGACGACGCTCGCGCCGGCCGACGAGCGGCTGCTCGCCACCGCGCCTGGGCGTCCTCAGGCCTAGCCGGCGACCGGCGTCCTGACGAAGCGCGTCAACGCGATCGCGAGGCCTACCGCTGCCCAGAGGGCGCGTCGCCACCGGCCCTCCGCAGGTCGGGCAGCGGTACGGCCGGCGCGCGGCGAGGAGGCGTCGGACAGCGTAATCGCCATCGCGGCACTCCTTCTTCGACCAGCCAGCTCTGCCCGCCTCGGCTCGACCTTCGAATTCAACTCAATCACAATGTCGCGCCGTGGGCGTATGGCCGCAGCAGCTCGACGACCTCCCGACGCCGGTCGTGGCCGATGCGTGCGTCCGCGCCGGCGTGGCGCTCCGCGCCGCGCCGCTAGGGGTCGGGCCGGTCATCCGGCTGCACCGGGTCGCGGGACGCGCCCTCCCGGCGCGGCACTACGGCAGCGTGGACGTGTTCCTGGAGGCGTTCGGCCGCGCCGGCCGGGGCGATGTGCTCGTCGTCGACAACGGCGGGCGCACAGACGAGGCGTGCGTCGGCGACCTGGCCGTCCAGGAGGCCGCCGTGGCGGGGCTGGCGGGCGTCGTCGTCTGGGGACTGCACCGCGACACCCCGGAGCTCCGGGAGATCGGCCTGCCGGTGTACAGCTACGGCAGCTATCCGCTGGGGCCGGTGCGGCTCGACGAGCGGGAACCCGAGGCGCTGACGAGCGCACGCTTCGGGCCGCACGAGGTGACCCGCGAGGACGTCGTCTTCGCCGACGACGACGGCGTCCTCTTCGTCGCCGCCGAGCGGGTCAAGGAGGTGACGGACGCGGCGCTGAGGATCTGGGCGACCGAGCGCGACCAGGCGGAAAGGATGCGGGCGGGCGTGTCCCTGCGCCTCCAGATCAGCTTCGCGGAGTACCTTGCGCGGCGCGCCGCCGACCCGTCATACACCTTCCGGCGGCACCTTCGGCGGATCGGCGGCGCGATCGAGGAGTAGGTGAACGAGATCTAGATCCCCCGGGACAGATCTAGATCCGGCGCGTGGCTGGGATCGGTTGACAGTGGGGCCCGAGAAATGTGTAGTAAGGCCTCGCGACGAGAGGAGGCCGGGCATCGGGACAAAGCTCGGTCGAGCGAGGTTCCTGCGGCCGGTTGGCATCCGATCCGACTCGGTCCAAATCACCTTGGCTCGAGTCCGCCTGCGGTCGTGATTCGCGTCTTGCTCGTCGCAGACGTGCGGCTGCACCGGGACGGCGTCTCGGCGCTGCTTCGCGAGGACGGACGCGTGCGCGTCGCGGCGACCGCGAGTCCCTCCGACCGAGTTCCTCGCGGCGGCGGCCTCGACGTCGTCGTCCTCGACGCGGCGACAGAGAACCGGGTCGAGCTCGCCCGCCGCTGGGCCGTCGACTCACGGCCCGTCGTCGCCATCGGCATCCCGGAAGAGGAGAAGGACCTGATCGCACTCGCCGAGGCTGGCGTGCTCGGCTTCGTCGAGCGCGAGGCGACGGTCGACGAGCTCGTCGCCAGCGTCGAGTCCGCGGCGCGCGGCGAGGCGAGCTGCCCACCGCGGGTGGCGACGACGCTCTTGCGGCGCCTCACGTTCCTCACCGCGCCGCCGGCGCCCTCGGGATCGCCTGCGCTCACCGCGCGCGAGCGGCAGATCGTCGACCTCATCGCCGACGGGCTCTCGAACAAGGAGATCGCCCAGCGGCTCTACATCGAGGTCGCGACGGTGAAGAACCACGTCCACAACATCCTCGAGAAGCTCCAGGTCAGCAAGCGAGGCGAGGCCGCGGCGCAGCTTCGTCTTGCCGAGCGGGCGAGCCGGGATCCGGAAACCGCCCTGCCGAGATCTGTCTTGCGCACGCGCGCCGGCTAGACCCTGCGATCCAGCGGCCGGATCGCGGCGCGTAGGCCGAATCTGGATCCGCCGGACCATTTCGCCGCCTCGGCGGCGGACGGACAATCGACGCCGTCGACCGGAGCGGCGCGCGCGGCCGCTCGACGAAAGGAGACGCGATGTCGATCAGCGAGACCGAGAACGGCGTGGCGTCGCTCGAGGCGTACGTCCCGTTCACGCCGTTCCAGGACAGCTACACCTTCGAGGCGCAACCCTCGCCGCTCGAGGCCCCGGAGGTGCTCGAGGCCGGGCCGATCGTGACGCCGTTCGTCTCCGAGTACGAGGGGCTCGAGACCGCGGTCTCGCCGGAGGCGCAGGAGCTCCAGAGCCTGCTGTTCGAGCTCTACGACCAGGAGCTCGACGAGGTGCTCGGTCAGATCGCCGAGGAGGCGTGGAATGCCGCGAGCGAGCACGCCGCGACCTTCGGTGAGACGGTCGGCTCGAGCAGCGCCGAGCAGTTCCTCCAAGAGTGGATCGACCCGCTGCGCGTGCAGGCGGAGACGCTGATCGACAACGTCGCCGAGGCGCTGAACACCGCCGACCCGGTCTCGATGAGCGAGGCGGAGCTCGACACGCTCTTCGAGCGCCTCGAGCCGCGCGGCACCGGGCTCGAGCCGTACTTCGAGGACTTCCTGGGCGGCCTGACGAGGAAGCTCAAGACGTTCGCGCGCAAGGCAGTCGACGTCGCCAAGAAAGGCCTGACGCTCTTCCCCGGGGTCGGCCTGCTGCTCAACAAGCTGAAGGCCCTGCTCAGGCCGCTCTTCAACAAGGTCGTCAGGGCCGGGATCGACCAGCTGCCGGTCGCGCTCAGACCCGTCGCCCGCCAACTCGCCCAGCGTGTCTTCGGCCAAGGCGAGACGGAGGAGGAGGCGCAGGGCGAGGACCTCGTCGGTGCGCCGGCGGCTCCCGACGTCTCGGCGATCCAGCAGCAGCTCGACCTCGACATGGCGGCGCTCCTGTTCGCCGAGGACACCGAGCAGGAGGCGATCGTCACCGAGGCGCTGACCGAAGCGGAGCGGAGCCCCGACGGCGCGCCGGTCGCCGAGCTGCAGGAGGCGCGCGCCCGCTTCGTCGACGAGCTCGAGCGCGGAGTCGACCCGCAGCAGGCCCTCGAGAACTTCGTCCCTGCCGTCATGGCGGTTCTGCCGATCGCGCGCACCGTGATCGGGACCATCGGCCGAGGTCGAGTCGTCAACTTCCTCGCCGGCTTCCTGGCCAAGTTCATCTCCAGGTACGTGCCGGCCGAGGCGTCGAATCAGCTCTCGCAGGCGATCGTCGACACCGGCCTGCGCATGGTCTCGCTCGAGGCTCCGTCGCCCGCCGAGGTGCAGCAGCTGGCTCCCGACGCTGTCGCGTCCGCCGTCGAGGACACCGTTCGCCGCGTCGCCGAGCTGGACGAGACGACGCTCGAGCATCCCGCCCTGCTCGAGGCGGCCGTGACCGAGGCCTTCCACCAGGCCGCGGCCGAGAACTTCCCGCCGCAGGTGCTGATCCCCGAGCTGCACGAGGCGACCGTCCACGGAACGTGGGTCGCCATGCCGCTCGGCAGGCGGCGCAAGTACTACAAGAAGTACACGCGCGTCTTCGACGTGCAGATCACGCCGCAGATCGCCGCGTCGCTGAAGACCTCGAGCGGGAGCACGATCGCTGCATTCCTGAAGGATCAGCTCGGCGTCACCGCGCCGGTGCACGCGCGGGTGCACGTCTACCAGGCGATGACGGGCACCACCTTCGCCAGGATCGCGCGGCTCGAGACCGGCGTCTCCGGGCTCGGCCGGGCTACGAGGAGAGCCTCGGCGCTCTTCCACCCGCTCACGGTGCGGGCAGCCGGGGCCCTGCTCCACGAGCCGAAGCTCGGCCGCGACGCCGCGGTGTTCGCGCACGCCTCCCACCGGATCGCGGTGGGGCAGCGCTTCTACTACCTCGAGATCGCGGGCGCTCGACCGGTCCCCGCCGTCGACGGCAGGCGCCGGGGCGTCGGCATCCGCCGCTCGAGCGAGGTCAACATCACGCTCGACTTCCCGAAGGACGAGTTCCGCGTCTTCGCGTACCTCAGCGAGGCCGACGCCCAGGACATCGCCGGGAAGCTCCGCAAGCGGGACGTGACCGCCGTGCTCGTCGCGGCGAAGCGGATCTACCAGGCCGGGGTCGAGACTGCGCTCGGCGGGGACATCCACCGGCACGTGAAGATCCTCACCGAGGCGCTTCCGCAGGAGCAGCTCCTCGGGAGCGCGTTGCGGCGGCTGACCGACTACGTGAAGAAGCGGCTGATGCGGAAGGTCGTCGAGTGGGTCGGGAAGGGCATCGCCGACTACGTCCAGGCCCGGTCGGCCGAGTTCGTCTCGGCGACGGAGGACCCAGCCGACGGCGTGACGCTGATCGTGAGGATCGTGAACCCGCCCGGCGCGCCGCTCGTCCGGAAGCTGCTGCGCGGCGACCTCGGCGTCCGCGACGTGCTGGGCAAGCTCGACTCGTACTTCAAGGGCGACCCGAAGATCGCGGTACAGACGGTCGCGGGATTCCGCTTTGACTGACGAGACGACAGCGCTTCGGACCCAGGTCGCCCGCCAGGTCGCGCACTGGCAGGCCGCCGTCGTCGGGCTGCAAGACCTCGAGAACTTCGCCTCGGCGGCCGCCTGGCGGACGCTCGAGCGGTACCTCGACGTCGCGCTCCGCAGCCACCTGCAGGAGGCGGCCGGGCGCCTGATGCGCAAGGCGAACGTCCTCGTGGCCGAGCTCCAGGCGGCGGCGAGCGCGGCCGAGCTCGAGGAGCTTCGCGTGCGCGTGATCCGCTTCCGGCGCCGCTACCTCCAGGTCGAGACGGCGCTCGAGTTCTACGGCCACGCGATCAACTCGCGGACGAGCCCGCGCCTCGAGGGTCTGCTCTGCGCCTGCGACATCCTCGCCCGCCTCAGCATCGAGCGGGTGCTCACGCCGCTCCGCCGCGACGTGCCGCCGATCCTCACGTACGTCGACAAGGGCCTCGGCGCATCGATCCTCCGGGCGGGCCTTCGCCTGTGGGACGGCGGTTCGCTCAGCCCGGCGGCGGCCGTCAAGATCACGCGCCAGAACCTGCTCACGCCCACGGCGCTCATCCACGAGACGGGTCATCAGGTCGCCCACATCGTCGGCTGGAACGAGGAGCTCGCGGCGCTCTTCGAGCGGGAGCTCGCGGCCGCGTCGCCCGAGGTCGCCTCAGCCTGGGCGTCCTGGGCTTCCGAAGTCGCGGCCGACACGCATGCCTTCGCGCACACCGGCTACGGGTCGGTCGCGGCCCTGCACGACGTCGTCTCCGGCGGCCCGACCGTCTTCAGGCACGTTCCGGGGGATCCACACCCGGTGGCCTACGTCCGCGTGCTGCTCGGGGTGCAGATGTGCGTGCGCTTCTTCGGCGCCGGGCCGTGGGACGACCTCGCGCGCGCATGGGTGCGCTCGTATCCCCTCGCCGCCGCGCCGCCGGAGACGAGGAAGTTGATCGAGCGGACGCTGCCCGTGCTGCCGCGCATCGCCGAGCTCTGCCTGCTCACGCCGATGCGCGCGTTCGGCGGCCGGCCGCTCTCCGCGATCGTCGACCCGCTGCGCGTCCGGCCCGACGCGCTCGCCCGCCTGGCCCGCGACGCCGGCGGCGCGTTGACGACCTCGTCGCACCTGCTCCGAGCCGAGGGGCTGCGGCTCCTCGCCCTGTCGAGCTACCGCGCCGCCACGGAGCCGGAGCGCGCAGCCGAGATCACGAAGCAGTACGAGGATTGGATGCTCCGACTAGGGCGGCCGCTGGCGGCCGCGGCATGAGCGCTGAGGAAAGGAGGCCGAAGTGACAGAGCACGAAGACGTTCTCGAGCAGCTGTACGGGATCCTCGACGACTGGAAGCGTCGGCAGTTCGGCGAGGAGCAGGGCGAGGTGCTCGAGCGGCTGCGAGTCCTGAGCGGTACGGCCCCTGCGACGAGCGAAGAGCTCCAGAACGTCACAGAGGCGCTGAGGGAGGTCGCGGCCGCGATCGCGACGCGGCAGGAGAGGACCCCTAGTCCCGAGCTGACGAAGATCGCCGACCTCCTGGAGCAGGTCGCCGGGAGGACCGCGACGACACAGGCGAAGTCGGACATCCACGACAACTTCCGGCGACTGGCGGCGAGGATGAGGGCCACGCACGACCCCGGCAACAACCCCCTGCCGGTCCCGCCGGCCGCGTCGCTCGACGAGGCGGGCCCGATCGAGCCGACGATGCTCTTTCCCGACGGCGACGCGTCGATCTACGGATCTGATCTCGACGCCGTGGCCGAGATTCGGGTCGGCGGCTCCCCCGCGACGATCCAAGAACGGATGCCCGCTCGGGTGCGGTTCACGGTTCCCGACCTCGGACCGGGCGTCGTCGTGATCGAGATCGTGCTCGCCGACGGAACCCTTTTGACCCGCGCCGACGGCACGAACCTGACGGCAGAGATCGAGGGGGCCGGCTACACCTCGCAGCAGTCGACGAAAGGAAGGAGGAGCTGATGTTCCGGCAGCTCGCAGGCCAAATCGCTGGAGGCGCGCCGGCCGTCTTCGACCTCCATCCGATGCAGCTCTCGCGATATCTGGAGGAGACCTGGATCAACCGGGCCGTGACGCCGCCGCCGAATCCGCCGCTCCTTCCGGCGCCCACGCAGCTCGAAGTTCCGGCCCGGCTCTGGCCTCAGGAGGCGACGTCGTACGTGGTGCCGCCCCCGCCGAACGAGGCGATCTGGGACCACCTCGTCTACGCCTACATGGTCGAGAACACGCGCGCGTACGAGATCTTCCGGCGCGTCCTCGAGGAGTACCTGTACGGCGAGCGGCTCGGGACGCCCACCGACCAGACGCAGCGCTGGCTGCGGACGACCGAGCAACTCTTCTACAGCGCCGACGCGCCGTTCCACGTCTACAC
>DASQWB010000077.1:0-19666 GCA_035640455.1 Gaiellaceae bacterium
GCTCGTCCTGGCCGACCTCAACGAGGAACTCGACCTGCTCGCGGCCGAGGAGGAAGAGATCTGGGCGCGCCGCGCCGAGCTACAGCGAGCGAAGCAGCCGCCGGACGACGACTAGAGTGGTCAAATCCAGCGGCTGGTCTACAACACGACGACGCCGGTCGGGATCGCGCGCGCCGCCGCGACCGCCGTGCTGCGCGGCGACCAGGCCCACGTGGCCGACTGCGTGGCCGAGCTCGAGCGCCGCCGCGACACGCTCCTCGACGGCCTCGCCGGCTGGCCGCTCGTCCGGCCGGGCGGCGGCTGGTCACTGCTCCTCGACGTGGCGGCGCTCGGCTTCGAGCCCGAGGAGGCCTCGCGGCTGCTGCTCCGGGAGTCGTCGATCGCGGCGACCGGCATGCGCGGCTGGGGCGGAGACGTCGCCGCGCGCCACGTCCGCTTCGTCTTCAGCGCCGAGCCGGTGGAGCGGCTGGAGACGATCCCCGAGCGGCTCGCGGACGGCTCGCTCGCGCGGGCGCTGTAACGCAGCAAGGCAAGAGAAGCCATCGGCCTCACCCGGTGGTACGAAGGGAGGCGACGGTCGCGCTCCATCGCCCTCCATGTCGACGCACTCCACTGCATCCAGCTCCGCCGCACCCGATCTCGCCGAGTTCGCCCGCGGCTTCCTCGGCCTCGCAGCGCCGGGACCGCAACCCTCGCCGGCGCCGCCGCCGGGCGGGGCGGCGCCGCACGTCTACCGGCAGCGGATCTACCACCTCATCCCGTACGGGCACTTCGACGAGGTCCTCGCCCTCTGCGAGCAGCTGAACGCGCTCGCTCGGGCCCGCGGCGGGACGGGCGGAAGCCTCTGGATCCCGACGGTGGGCGAGCAAAACGAGCTGATCGTCGAGTTCGAGTTCGACGACCTCGGCGTCTGGCAGCGGGGCCGGGCGGCACGCAACGCGGATCCGCAGTGGACGGCGATCGTCCGCAAGATCGGCGAGTCCGTCGTCCCCGGCTCCGTGCGCACCGAGCTCTGGGAGACCGCGCCCCACCTGGCCACGTAAAGGAGGCTTCATGAGCGAGTACTACAACATCGGCAGCGAGCTTCGGTCGTTCCTCCAGGGTCTGCTCTCGGGTGCGCCGGCGCCACCCCCGTCGCCGCCCGGCGGGCCTCCGCGGAGGAACGGCCAGCAGGCGGCGGACTGGGGACCGCGGATCGAGATGGCCGGCCTCGACGACCTCTACCACCCGCAGGAGGTGGAGCCCTTCAGCGTCCCTCCGGCGGCGATCGACAACCTCCATCTCAGCTCCACCGACAAGTTCCTCGTCCCCGGACGCGGGGAGTTCAACGTCAACTTCGAGGGATACTTCCGCGTCGCCCGCGACCACCCGACGGCGCAGGACTGGGCCGCGGCGAACGTCTTCGTCAACCTTGCGGACATGAGGCTCACCGGTGAGCACCGCGACCTCGGGAACCTGACCGTCAGGCTCAATCCGGACGTCGTCTCGCCGGGCCAGACGTTCGCGCCGGGCTCCGCGACGGCTCCTGCGGCCTGCCGCATCGGCGCCGGTGTCGTCTTCGAGGCTCCCGACATGGGCGTCACGATGTTCAACAAGGAGCCGATCCTCCTCATGAACGACGGGATCGAGGCGATTCCGCCCGTCGAGGATCCGAACGGCGCCGCACACGTCTACAAGCTGCCGCTCTACAACGCCCAGGATCCGGACGGCAAGCCGGTGGCCTACCTCACCGAGCTGCGCTATACCGTCGGGCACTACGTCACCGAGGCCCAAGCGGCCGCGTTCCAGGCGTTGTAAGGGTGACGGGCGAGCCGGGCCGCAGCATCGACGACGTGCGGAGGGATGCGGAGGCGGATCTCCTCTCGCTCCCGCACGTCGTCGGCGTCGGCGTCGGGAAGTCGGGCGACGAGCCGGTGATCAAGGTGTTCGTCGAGCGCAAGGCGCCTCTCGACGAGCGCGTTCCGTCCTCGCTCGAGGGATTCGCGGTGCAGGTCGAGGAGATCGGCCACGTGACGGCGCACGAGGAGCGGCCGTAGTGGCCGACGATCCTCGCGCGCTTCTCCTCGGCCGCACCGCTCGCGAGCTCCGCGGCCCGCACGAGACGGCCCGAGCCGAGCTGCTGGCCCCCGACGCGAGGCCGGCCAACGTGATCGGCGTGGGGGTGGGCGTGAAGTGGACCGGTGGCGTCCCGACCGGCGAGCCGGCTGTGCTCACGCTCGTGACGCACAAGGTCGGCATCGCCGACCTCTCCGAGCGCGACCGCCTTCCTCCGCACATCGACGGTGTCAAGACCGACGTCGTCGCCGTTGGCCTGCCGATCGCCGGCGCGGCGCCGGCCGGCCCGGTCCAGCAGACGCTCACCGCGCGGGTGCGCCCGGTCAAGGGCGGCTACAGCATCGGCCACAAGGACATCACGGCGGGCACCACCGCGACCGCCGTCTACGACCTCCTCCCGGGCGGCACGCTCAGCCCGCCCGCCCTCGGCGTCGGCATCCCGACGGCCTACTACGTCCTGAGCAACAACCACATCCTCGCCAACGGGAACGCCGCGGCGATCGGCGACGCGATCCTCCAGCCCGGTCCCTACGACGGCGGCAAGGACCCGCAAGACCGGATCGCGAGCCTCAGCCGCTTCATCCCGATCAGCTTCGCGCCGGAGGTCCCGCTCGAGAACCACAACAACATCGTCGACTGCGCGATCGCTTCGGCGACGTACGCGGACATCGACCGCGAGATCTTCTGGATCGGCGGCGCCAGGGGCTGGCGCCGGCGGAGCGGGGTGAACGTCGGTTCGACGGTCCAGAAGGTCGGTCGCTCGAGCTGCTACACGGTCGGCCGCATCATCGCCGTGAACACGACGATCGACATCAGCTACGGGAAAGGGAAGATGGCGCGCTTCCACGACCAGTTCCTGACGACGCCGATGTCGACCCCCGGCGACTCGGGCTCGCTGATCCTGAGCATGGACGGGGTCGCGGTCGGGCTCCTCTGCGCCGGCTCGCCCGCCTCGACGGTCGTGAACCAGATCGAGAACGTCCGCTCGCTGCTCTGGGTCGAGGTCGGCGGCGAGGCGACCTGAGTCAGCCGTAGCTCTGCAACAGTTCTTGGCGTGATCTCGCAGCTCGCGGCGTTCTTCGCCGTCTCGGCGGTCGTCATCGTCACGCCGGGGCAGGACACGGCGCTCACGATCCGGAACGCCGTCCTCGGCGGCCGGCGAGGCGGCGTCGCCACCGCGGCCGGAGTCGCGGCCGGCCAGGCGACGTGGACGGTCGCGGCGAGCGCGGGGGTGGCCGCGCTCCTGCGGACCTCGGAGCCGGCGTTCCTCGCCGTCAAGCTCGCCGGTGCCGCGTACCTCGTCTACCTCGGCGTGCAGACGCTGCTCCGCCGCGGCGAGGTGCGCTCTTTTGCCGGCGGCTCGCGGCGGCGCGCGTTCCGCCAGGGCCTGCTCTCGAACCTCGGCAACCCGAAGATGGCCGTCTTCTTCATGAGCCTGCTGCCGCAGTTCGCAACGACCTTCTCCGCCGGCCTTGCCCTCGGCCTCGTCTTCTGCTCCATGACCTTCGCCTGGCTCACGGGCTATGCCGTCGCGGTCGCGAAGGCCGGGCACGTGCTGCGCCGGCCGCGGATCCGGCGCGCGCTCGACCGTGTCACCGGTGCCGTGCTCGTCGCGTTCGGACTGCGGCTGGCCGCGGAGAGCCATTAGGAGAGTTTGGCGGCGCGGCACAGACTACGTTTCGTCGAACCCTCTTAGTAGAGAGCGCGGAACCCATCGGCCCCGGCCGGACACGAAAGGACGAGATGGCTCTCGACGAGAGGACTCTCGGTCTGCTGTTCGAGCGTCACGCGAAGCTGATCTACAACTACTGCTTCCGGAGGGTCGGCGACTGGGCGACCGCGGAGGATCCCGTCTCGGTCGTGTTCCTCGAGGCGTGGCGACGACGGAAGACCCTGCGCGATCCCGACAAGGCGCTGCCCTGGCTCTACGGCATCGCCACGAACGTCGTCCGCAACCGGCGCCGGGCGCAGCGCCGCTATGCCGCGGCGCTCGGCCGGGTGCCGGCGGCGCTACCGGAGCCGGACTTCGCGGCCGACGCGCTCGCGCGGCTCGACGACGAGCGACTCGTGAACGGCGTGCTGGCAGACGTCGCCGCGCTGCCGCGCGCGGAGCTCGACGTCTTCGTGCTCTGCGGCTGGTTCGACGTCAGCTACGAGGACGCGGCCGTCGCGCTCGGCATCCCGATCGGAACGGTCCGCTCGCGGCTTTCACGCGCGCGCCGGCGCATGCGAGAACTCCAAGCTTCTTCCGGACACGAAGAGAGCATGAAGGCGACGGGGAAGCAGGCGTTCGAGCGGTGAGCGAGCACCTCCCGGCGCTGCCGCTACGCGACTTCCCGCAGGACCGTCTCCGCGTGCGCAAGGAGCATCTGCTCCGTGAGGTCGCGCGGCCGCAGCCACGCCTCTCGCCCCGCCGGAGAGTCGCTCTCGCCGTTCTCGTCGCGCTCGTCGCGATCGGGACGGCGACGGCGGCCACGACGAGTTGGCTCAGGGGCGGCCCGGTCCCGCCTGCGGTCGTCAGCGACTTCGGCTCGTACGCGCCGCAACTCGGCTTCCATCCGGATCCGGGCCGCGCGGTGCTGGTCGCCCAAGACGGCCACGTCAGTCTCTACGCCACCACGAACGCAGAGGGAAGCTACTGCCTCGTGACGAGCGCGCCGTGGAAGCGTCCCGAGACGCTGCCCGACGGTGGCACGTGCATCCCGCCCGCGCAGGCGGCGGCGCCGCTCGTCGCCGGGCTCGTCGGCGCGTCGAGCGACTCCGTCGTCGTCGCGGGCCGGACGACGAGCCGCGACGCGCGCACGATTCGGTTCACCGATGTCGACGGCAATCCAGTCACGAGGACGGTCGGCTCGAGCGGGTTCTTCGTCGCCGACGTCCACTTCACCAGATCGCCGTGCGCGCACGGCGACTGGCGACCGAGCTTCGCCGTCCTCGATCCGACCGGACGTGAGCTCACGCGGACTCACGTCACACTTGCGCGCGCAGCTGGGCTCGGAGCCTGCGTCCTTCCCGGGCCTCACGGCTAGCGCTTACAGCTCGACGACGACGAGACCGGCGCGCAGCTTCGGCGTGAACCAGGTCGACTTGCGCGGCATCCGGAGGCGCCGCTCGTTGACGGCGACGAAGTCGTCCATCGTCACCGCCGGGATCCCGAGCGCGACCTGGAACCGGGCCGCGTCCACCTCGCGCTCGAGGTAGTCGCGGCCGTAGTCGCCGCCCACGTAGACGATCCGGTGATCGCCGGGGTCCCAGCCGAGGACGCCGCGGACGATCCGGTCCTCGACGAGCTGGTGCGGGAGGGTCTCGGGGACCGAGACGCGCTCGACCTGCGGCGTGAGCCCGACTCGACCCTCGCGCGAGTAGAGCTCGATCGATCCGCTCTCGCCGACCTCGAAGCCCGCGGCCCCCACGCCCTCGAGGAACTCGGCGTCGTCCATGCCGAGCTCGGTGAAGGCGCGGTGGTACTCGTCGATGTGCATCGTCTCGGCGGAGAGGACGACCGCGAAGAAGGCGTCGAGCCCCACGTGCTGCGCCGCGCGGCTGCGGTGGTTGCCGTCGGCGACGAGGAGCTCCTTGCCCTCGAGCGCCGCAAGCAGGCGCTCGCGCTCGGCCGGCTCCGAGACGACATGGACGCGGTGCTCGTTTCCCTTCTGGTCGCGGCTCGTCACCGGCGGCGGGCGGGAGCGGACGATCTCCTCGATGGCGCCGTGGACGCGGGCATCCGCGTCGGGGGCGGCGAGCATGACCGCGCTCGGGAGGTGCCGGAGCGCCCGGATCACGTCCGCGTAGTACTCGACCTTGTCGGCGAAGACGTCCTCGTTGCGGATGATCCGACCCTGTGGGTTTCGCTCCGCGTCCCAGATCCAGGCCGTCGGCGCCATGAGCCCGATGCCGAGCTGGCGGCCGGTCGGCGCGTCGATCTCGTAGGCGACGAGGAAGTCGCGCGCCTTCGCGAGCAAGCCCTGTTCCTTGAGGCGGGCGAGCCGCTCTGAGCCGTAGGCCAGTGAGCGGGCGCGATCAGCGCCCGCCGCGACCATCTCCGGCGTCCGGTGCGGCATCTCGACGCCGAGCATCGACACCGGGTTCGCCTCGACGATGCGCGTGATCTCCGTCTCGTCGGCGAACTCGTCGTAGTTCTGAGCGCCGGTCTCGCCGGTCGTCGAGATCCAGCCCTTGGCGATCGGCGCGAGGGTCGCCATCGATGCGATGCTAGTGACCATGCCGACGCAGAGCCTCCCCTGGTCGTGGTACGTCGACGAGGCCGTCCTGCGCGCCGAGCAGGAGCGGATCTTCCGGCGCGCGTGGCAGTACGTCGGCCACCTCGGCCAGGTCGCCGAGCCGGGGAGCTATTTCACCGGCCGCGCCGGTCTCCTGCCGATCGTCGTCACCCGCGACCGCGAGGGCGCGCTCGCCGCGTTCGTGAACGTCTGCCGCCACCGCGGCTTCCAGGTCGCGCAGGGCAAGGGGCGGCGGGCAAGCCTCCAGTGCGGCTACCACGCCTGGACGTACGGGCTCGACGGGCGCCTGCGCGCCGCGCCCCGCGCCGATCGCGAGCCGGGCTTCGCGCCGGAGGAGCTCTCGCTCCTCCCCGTCCAGGTCGACATGTGGGGCCCCTTCGTCTTCGTCAACCCGGATCGCGAGTCGCCGCCCCTCGCGGAGACGCTCGGCGGGCTGCCGGAGCTCGTCTCCTCCGCCGGCCTCGACCTCGACGCGCTCCGGCACCACCACCGCGCCGACTCGGAGCTCGACGCCAACTGGAAGATCGTCTGCGAGAACTTCCTCGAGTGCTACCACTGCGCCGTCGCGCATCCGTCCTTCAGCGCGATGGTCGACGTCGCGCCCGACGCGTACCGGCTCGAGGCCTCGGGCGCCGTCTCGACGCAGCTCGGGCCGGTGCGGGAGAACGGCAGGAACGCCTACGACCCCGCCGGCGGGGTCGAGCGAGGGCAGTTCCACTTCGTCTGGCCGAACCTGACGATCAACATCCTGCCCGGCCGCCCCAATCTCTCGATCGGCCCGATCGACCCGGTCACGCCGGCGCGGACGGCGCGCTTCCTCGACTACTTCTTCGCCGCCCACGCCGACCCGGAGTGGATCGAGGAGCTCGTCGCCTTCGACGCCGAGGTCGGCGCCGAGGACCGGGCGCTCGTCGAAGGCGTGCAGCGCGGCGTCGCCTCGGGAGCGCTCGAGCACGGGCGGCTGATGAGCGACGCCGAGCGGCTGATCGTGCGCTTCCAGCAGCAGGTGGCGAAAGCGCTAGCCGGTTCGCCCTCGACCGCCGAAGCAGCAGACGCTACATTCGCCTGAGGGTTATCGGCACATCCAAGGAGGGGATCGTGAAAGTCCTGCTCATCGCCGCGACCGCCGTCGCCCTTGCGACTGCGGCGGCCGCTGGCGCCCGGTCGACCGCGCCGCCGACGCTCAAGCCAGGAGTGCTCACGGTCGGCCTCGACCCGCCCGCGGTCGGCTTCCAGGTCGGCACGCTGCGCGGCCAGAAGGTCATCAACCCACGCGGCTACGAGATCGACGTCGCGAAGGGAATCGCCAAGAAGCTCGGCATCGGCAAGATCACCTACGTCAAGGTCCCGTTCGTCGTCCTCTTCCGGCCGGGAGCGAAGCCGTTCGACCTCGCGTTCGAGGAGTCGACGATCACCGTCGCGCGTCAGCGGGCGGTCAGCTTCTCGACCCCGTACTTCAACGCGAACCAGGGCGTCCTCGTCTCGAAGAAGGTCGCGGCCGAGGGCAAGGTGCCGAAGAGCCTCGCCGCTCTGCGCCAGCTCCAGGTGTGCGCCCAGGCCGTGACGACGGGGCTCGACTACGTGCAGCACAGGCTGCATCCGGTGAAGAAGCCGCTCATCTACCAGACGACGGCCGCCGCCTTCACGGCGGTCCAGAACGGGAGCTGCGAGGCCTTCGTGATGGACGTCCCGATCGTCGCGTCGCAGAAGAAGACGAAGCCGAGCGCCTACGGCCCGGTTGCGGGCCAGATCATCACGAACGAGAAGTACGGCGCCGTCATGACGAAGGGGAGCAAGCTGAAGCCCTTCGTAGACCGCGCGATCAAGTCCCTGACCGCCAGCGGGACGATCGCGAAGTGGCAGAAGAAGTGGTTCAACATCAACTTCTCGAAGCTGCATGTCCTGAAATAACAGTCAGGGTTAGGTAGGCGGATGCACCGCTTCCTCGAGGCGTTCTTCAGCCCGCACGCGTTCCGGCAGGTCTTCCCGGACGTGTGGAACGGGTTCCAGACGAACATCCGCATGATGGTGCTCGCGGAGCTGCTCGTCCTCGCCTTCGCGCTGGCGATCGCCGTCATCCGAGGACTGCCGGGGCGCGGAGCATGGCCGCTCCGCGCCCTGGCCGTCGTCTACACCGACGCCTTCCGGGGGACGCCGCTCATCCTCGTCGCGTACATGCTCGCCCTCGGGCTGCCGGGCCTGAACATCCACGGCGTCTCGAACAGGTCGCCGTTCGTGTACGGCGTCGCCGCGCTCACGCTCGTCTACACCGCCTACGTGACCGAGGTGTACCGAGCCGGGATCGAGTCGGTCCACGGCAGCCAGCGGATGGCGGCGCGCTCGCTCGGTCTCTCGTACGCCCAGGCGCTCCGCTACGTCGTCCTGCCACAGGCGGTGCGCCGCGTCATCCCGCCGCTTTTGAACGACTTCGTCGGCCTCCAGAAAGACACGGCGATCATCTCGGTCGCCGGCGTCACGGAGGCGACGGTGCAGGCGCAGAACTTCGGCTCGTCGTACTTCAACTACACCGGGTACGTCGTCGCGGGCGTGCTCTTCATCTTCTTGACCATCCCGCTGGCACGGTTCACGGACCACTTGATCCGCGAGCGCGAGCTGCGCGAGCGGGCCCAGGCCGTGTGAGCGCTTCAGCCCCCGCCTTCGTCCAGCTCGAAGGGGTAACCAAGCGCTTCGGCGACCTCGTCGTGCTGAAGAGCATCGACCTCTCGGTCGGCGAGCACCGGGTCGTCTGCCTGATCGGGGCCTCGGGGAGCGGCAAGTCGACGCTCCTGCGCTGCGTCAACCTGCTCGAGAAGGTCGACGAAGGCCGGATCTTCTTCGACGGCCGCGAGCTCACGAACGGGAGGGTCGACGTGAACGCCCTGAGGCGCAACATCGGGATCGTCTTCCAGGCGTACAACCTCTTCCCCCACATGACCGTGCTCCAGAACGTGACGCTCGCGCCGCGGAAGGTGCTCGGCCAGGGGCGGCGCAAGGCCGAGGAGCGAGCCCGCGAGCTCCTGCGGCGGATCGGGCTCGAGGAGAAGGCCGAGGAATACCCGGACCGCCTCTCGGGCGGTCAGCAGCAGCGCGTCGCGATCGCCCGCGCGCTCGCGATGGATCCCAAGCTCATGCTCCTGGACGAGATCACGAGCGCCCTCGACCCGCAGCTCGTCTCGGAGGTGCTGAACCTCGTTCGGAGCCTCACGGAGGAGTTCGGGATGACGATGATCATCGCGACCCACGAGATGAGCTTCGCGCGCGAGGTCGCCGATCGCGTGTGCTTCCTCGACGAGGGCGTCATCCTCGAGGAGGGGCCGCCCGCGGAGATCTTCTCGGCGCCGAAGGAGCCGCGGACACAGGAGTTCCTCGCCCGCGTGCTCGCCGCGGGGCGGATGTGATCGCCCGCTTCTTCCGCGGTCGTTCCAAGGCCCCTCTCGGCCTCGCCGGCCTGCTCGCGATCACGCTCTTCTTCGCCGCCCTGATGGCGATCTCGCTCGCGATCGACAAGCCGCAGGTCTTCCACCGGGTCCGGCACGGGAAAGTCGTCCTCCACTACGAGCAGTCGTCGGACGCGACCGAGGCGAAGATCTGGCTGCTTGCCCTCGTCCCGGTCGGCGTGTTGATTGTGGTCGCGCTGCTGGCGATGTTGTGGCGGCGCGGCGGCCTCTACGTCGTCTCCGGCGCGGCGATCGCGATCTCGCTCCTGCTCCCGCACGACCTCGGGACCTGGACGGCCCGGCACACTCGCCGCTTCCCGCTCGGCGTCGACCTGATCCCCGACAAGGACCCGTCGAGCCTCGCGGCGCGGGGCGAGTGGGAGCAGAACGCCCATGACACCGTGATCAGCCTCACGCACTGGACGATCGGCATCGCGCTCGCCGCGGCCGCGATCGTCGCCGGGCTCGCGATCCTGCGCCGCCTCTCGCCGCGCCAGGCCTTCATCGCCGCTCCGCCGCCCGTCGTCACCGGCGAGCCCGAGGTCTCCCCGGTCGTTGCTGTCGAGGCCGAGTCGCGGCTCGCTCGCAGGGGCCTCGCCGGACGGCTGTTCGGCGGCGGCCGGTAGCCTCTCGGCGTGCGTCCGATCCTGGCCGCCGCGATCGCTCTCGGCTGTGTGGCGATCGCAGGCTGCGGCGGCTCCGGCGAGGCGAAGCGAGCTTCGGCGGCGGCCGACCCGAAGCCGCTTCTCCCCGACCGGTTCGTCCGCCAGCCCGGCGTGAAGACGGACATGGACACGAATCCGGCGAACCTCGCGAGCGCCGTCGTCACGTACAGCTTCGGCCAGCTTCCGATGTACATCGACGGCGCCGCCTTCCGGCTGCTCCCGCACGACATGGAGCAGACGAGCGAGCCGGGTAGCACGCTGACGAAGGTGTACCGCCTGACCGTGCCGCGCACGCGGCTCGTCCTCGACACCGCCGTCACGGCGGCGCCGCTCGCCTCCGAGACGAAGGAGCTGGCGCGCGCCTACACGATCAGCGTCTCGCTCGACGGGCGCTACCTGCGCGATCCGAGCCGCTTCTGGGTCTTCTACCGGAACAACGGGCCGCAGATCTGCCGCATCTACTTCCCCGGCGACCTCGGTTCGCTGAACATGGGCGCGAACTCGATGGTCCTCCAGCCGCTCGCCGCCGGCCGGCACGTGCTGCGCGTCGAGCTCCGCCACCGAATCTCTGACGTGGTGCCGCCGGCGCGGCGGGTCGCCGTGTACCACCTGCGCGTGCTGCCGCGTCCGCCGAACCCCGCCGAGCGAGCCCTCGCGCCGGACGAGGAAGGGCCGCCGCCCGAGAACAACCGGACGCCGCTCACGTTCCGGTCGCAGGCGGCCTGAGCACGGCGAACTGGTCGGTGATCTCGAGCTTCCGGGAGCGGAAGCGGTAGAGCGCGGCGGGGCGGCCGCCGGCGCGGCCGGGCTCGCGGTGTCGGCCCGTCGGCTCGAGCAGGCGGCGCCGCAGAAGCACGCGCTGGAGGTTGGTCGTCGAGACGCCGTGGCCGAGGGCCGCGGCATAGAGGTCGCGGAGCTCCGAGAGCGTGAACGCACCAGGGGCGAGCGCGAAGCCGAGGTTCGTGTACGAGAGCTTCGCGCGCAGCCGCTCGCGGCCGGCGAGCACGATCGAGCCGTGGTCGAAGGCGGTCGGCGGCGACGCGTCGACCGGCTGCCAGGCGGTGTCGCCTGGAAGGGCCGGGTCGAGGTCGCACGGGACGAGGCCGAGGTAGGCGGTCGCGAGCTGCCACCCCCGCGGGTTCCGGTCCGGGTCGCTCCGCGTCTCGAGCTGCTCGAGGTGCGAGAGCTCGCGGACGTCGACCTTCTGCGCGAGATGGCGCCGGATCGAGGCCTCGAGCGTCTCGCCGGGGTCGAGGTAGCCGCCGGGAAGGGCCCAACGACCGCGCTGCGGTTCGCGGCCGCGCTCCCAGAGGAGGACGTGCAGGCGCCGGGCCCGGACCTGGAAGACGACGGCGAGCGTGACGTGCTCGGGGCGCGGCCGCTCGGGTCTGGTAGACTCGCCCGCAGGTTTTCGCCCCATAGTCGTAAACCTAGCGCGTTCCGTGACCAAGAGACTCGCTCCAGCGCTCCTCGCCCTCCTCCTCGTCGCCGGCTGCGGCGGCTCCAAGAGCTCGAGCGGCACGACGACCGGCGGCTCAGGAGGCGGCAAGAAGATCAAGGTCGGGCTGGTCACCGACATCAACCAGCTGAACGACCGGGGCTTCAACCACCTCGCGTACATGGGGCTTCTGCGGGCGGAGAAGAAGCTCGGGATCCAGGGTCGTGTCTACCAGTCGAACTCGGCGCAGGACTACATCCCGAACCTCGCCAAGTTCGCGCAGCAGCACTACGACCTCGTGATCAGCGTCGGCTTCGCGCAGGCGGATGCCGTGTCGACCGTCTCCAAGGAGTACCCGAAGACGCACTTCGCGATCATCGACGTCGACGCGACGACGCTGAAAAGCAAGCCGAAGAACGTCCTCGGACTGCTCTTCCGCGAGCAGGAGGTCGGCTACCTCGCCGGCTACCTCGCCGGGCTCGTCGAGAAGCAGAAGCCGGGACCGGACGTGATCGGCTCGGTCGGTGGGATGAAGGAGCCGCCGGTCGACCGCTTCATCGCCGGCTACCAGGCGGGGGCGAAGAAGGCCGACCCCGGCATCAAGCTGCTGAACGGGTACTCGCACGACTGGGTCGACCAGGCGAAGTGCAAGGAGGCGGCGCTGAGCCAGATCGCCTCCGGCTCGTCGATCGAGTTCCAGGTCGCGGGCGGCTGCGGGCTCGGCACGCTCGACGCGGCGAAGGAGAAGCACGTGTGGGGGATCGGGGTCGACGCCGACCAGTCGTTCTTAGGCCCGCACGTCCTGACGAGCGCGACGAAGCACGTCGACCAGGCCGTGCTCCTGACGATCAAGGATGTCGTCGAAGGGAAGTTCCGCGGCGGCCGCAACGCGATCTTCGGCCTGAAGGACAACGGCGTCGGCCTCGGGAAGATCAGCCCGAAGGTGCCGCATGCCGACGTGGCCGCCGTCGACAAGATCCGCGCCGAGATCGCGAGCGGCAAGATCGGCGGCATCCCGACCATCGTGGGCTAGCTCGTTTGAAGGTCGTGCGGTCTGGCGGATAGGGTCGCGGCACCTGCGACGAGAGGAGGTCGGTGATGGCGACGACGAGCAAGGCGGCGAGCCGGTCGCTCGACCAGCCGGACGAGCACGTCGAGAAGGGCGGGGTGCAGATCGACGTCGTGCACCTCGGCGACATCAAGGTGAAGCGGGCGAAGTATCCGCCCGGGTGGCGGTTCTCGAAGGACATGGGCGCCGACCGCTGCCAGGACAACCACGTCGGTTACGTGATCGACGGCGAGATCCACGTCGTGCTCGACGACGGCACCGAGCTGGACACGAAGGCGGGCGACGCCTTCGTCGTGCCCGCCGGCCACGACGCCTGGAGCGAGAACGGCTGCACGATCGTCCAGTTCGACGAGTTCGACGCGGCGGCGCGCCGCTTCGGCCTCACATAGCTCGATCGGCAAGTCCCGCCGGATGCCTTCCGAGGACGAGCGTCGTCGACGAGAGGGAGGAGGCGGCCCAACCGCACGTTGGGCCGGCCTCATCGCTCCACATGACGAGAGCGACATGGGCTTCGGAGTTCGCCCGGCTCCCTCAGGACCATCTGTCGTCGTTCTCGTCGCTTCGATCGTGGTCGGCGCGATCGTCGTCGCCGCAGCGAGCGGACGGCTCGACTTGCTGTGGCTTCCCCTCGCGATCCTCGGGCTCGTCGAGCTGCTTCTCGCTCGCTACCGGCTCCGGACGGACAACTGGCGTGAGCGGGACGGGTGGACCAGCCACCGTGCCGCCGCGTTGCTTCTCTTCGGGACGCACGACGAGCGGCGCGGGGCGGCGCTGCAGATCGCGTTCGGTGTCGCTGTGCTGCTAGCCGCCGTTCTGCTGCGTGTGATCTGACGTACCGCCGGGCCTCGTCAGCCGCCGGCGATCGCGGCGATCACGCGGATCCGCTCGGTGCCGGCGAGCGGCGTCTCGAGGCCCTCGCGCTCGCGGGCGTCGACGCCGTCGACGTAGACGTTCACGAGCGGCCGCAGCTCGCCGCGCTCGTCCAGGAGCAGGTCGGCGACCGGCAGCCCGCGGAGCGCCTCGGCGACCGACCGCGCGTCCGTCTCGAAGTGCCCGCGGCCGCCGGCCTCCGCCGCGAGCAGCGACGGCAGCAGGACTACGACCAGTCTGCGACCTCGATCGAGAGGATCGGCGGGAGGTTGCTCGCCACCTCCGTCCACCTCCCGTCGCGAGACCGGGCGAAGACCGCGCCGCTCTGCATGCCGAGGTAGACGGCCTCGTCGTCGAAGGACATGCCCTCGCGCATCACCGCGAGCCACGCAGGCTCGGGCAGGCCGTCCTGCTCGAGCGTCCAGCTCGCGCCGCCGTCCGCGGTGCGGTAGACGCCGAGCCGGCCGTCGCAGGTGACGCGGTTCTCGGCTCCTTCCTCGGGGACGACGTAGGCGACGTCCGGGTCGGCCGGGTCGAGCGCGATCGGGAAGCCGAACCCGCTCGGGAGGCCGTTCCCTTCGAGCCGCTCCCACGAGTCGCCGTAGTCGTCGGAGCGGTAGACGCCGCAGTGGTTCTGCTGCCACAGCCGGCCGGGACGGGCTGGGTGGGCGAGCAGCTTGTGCACGCACTGGCCCACCTCCGGGAACGGATTGTCGGGGAAGAAGTCGGCGGCTACGCCCTGGTTGATCGCCGTCCAGCTCTCGCCGCCGTCGTTGCTCCGGAAGGCGCCCGCGGCCGAGATCGCCGCGTACAGCCGCGCGTCCGCGATCTGGAAGGAGTGGCAGCACATGCCGCCCGCGCCGGGCTGCCACCGATCGCGGGTCGGATGCTCGACGAGGCTCGTCACGGGCTCGAACGTCGCGCCTCCGTCGGTCGAGCGGAAGAGAACGCCGGGGTCGCCGCCGAGCCAGAGTTCGGAGTCCGCACCGGGCTCGACGTGCCACGTGGCGTTGAGCTTAAGCTCGCTCCCCTCGGGCATGCGGATCTCCTCGGCCCGCTCCCACGTCTGCCCACGGTCGGACGAGCGATGCACGGTGGCGCCGTACACGAAGTGGTTCGAGGCGGCGAAGACCGTCCCGTCGCGCGGGTCGACCACCGCGTGGTAGATCGACCAGCCGGGGAGGAGCGGCCCCTCGGCCTTTCCGTCGCGCACGACGAAGAGCCCCTTCCGCGTTCCGGCGAGTAGCACGCGGCCCATCGGGGAAACACGCTATCGCACGCGCAAGCGACGCGAGGAGGTCCGAGATGGCGGTCAAGCAGCAGGCGGCGCTCCGCGAGGCACAGCTTCGATTCCTGGACGAGAACCCGTTCGTCGGCGTCCTCACGACGCTCCGGCCGGACGGCTCGCCGCACTCCACGGTCGTCTGGGTGGACGTCGAGGACGGCGTCGTCTCCTTCAACACCGAGGAGGGCCGCGCGAAGGTGCGCCACCTGGACGACGAGCCGCGGGCGTCGCTGCTCGTTCTCGACCCGTCCGATCCCTACAAGTGGGTCGCGGTCAGCGGCGCCACCGAGATCACCACGGAGGGCGCGCGGGAGCAGATCGACAAGCTCGCGAAGAAGTACCTCGGCAAGGACAGGTATCCCTGGGCCAATCCTGAGAAGAAGCGGCTCACGGTCCTGATCCGGCCGCGGTACGTCGACTCGTCCGGCTTCGACGACTAGCTACCTGAGCGCCGCGAGGATCTCGTTCGCGGCTCGCTCGCCCGTCTCCACGCCGCCGTTCAGGTAGCCCCGGAAGTCCTGCGAGGTGTGCTCGCCGGCGAAGTGGCACGTGCCCTGCGGCGTCTTCTCGATCCCGGAGAACTTCGTGTACTGCCCCACCTTCCAGTAGGAGTACGAGCCCTTCGTCCACTGGTAGCCGGTCCAGAAGTCGATTGTCGCCTTCCCGTTCCAGTACGCGGAGAGGCCGGGCAGGAGGGGGTCGATCTGCCTCAGGAACTGCTGCGCGTGTGACGAGGGCGTGCCGGAGCCGAAGCTCGCGCCGATCTTGCCACCCGTGTAGTCGACGAGGATGCCGCTCGTCCCGGGCTGCGCCCGCGTCACCTCCCACGTGTTCTGGTAGCCCGTGTCGGCGAAGGTGTTCCCGTTACAGCCGAGGTCGTTCCAGTACCGCCTGGTGAACTGGACGTGCAGCTTCGAGTTCGTCCCCATGCCGAGCTCGTTGATCGCGGTCACCTTGAGCGGCTCGAAGTTCGCCTGCGAGAAGTCGACCGAGGCGCGCATGATCGAGAACGGGATTGCCAGCACGACGTGATCCGCCGTGACGGTCTTGGTGCTCAAGCCCTGCTTGAACGTCAAGGTCCACGTGCTGAGGCTCGAGTTGGATGAGATCGCGACCAGCTCGGAGCCCGGGTTGATCTGGCCGGACAGCCGCCGCGCCAGCTCGTTCGGCACCCGGTCGTTGCCGCCGACGACGTGGTACTTCTCGTTCGAGGGGCCGAAGATGTTCAGCTGCCCCTGGCCCGAATAGCCGAGCAGGTAGAGAAGGTTCAGCGAGCTCTGCACGCTGCACTCGGCGCCGTACTCGATGTTGTAGGCGACGTCGAGGAGCTGGCCGAGCTTCGGAGTTCGCGCCGCCGTTCGGACACGTCTCGTCGAGCCAGTCGATGATCGACATGTGGTCGAGCTCGTAGCCGCGCTGCGTGTAGCTGTTCCAGAGCGTCGGGTAGCTGGCGGCCGAGACGTCCTTGTGCATCTTCTGGTAGATGCCGTTGAGGTCGGTCGTCGCCTGCGCGTACGTGTAGGGCGCGCCGTCGAACCGGTAGAAGTCCTCCGTTCCGTTCTGCTCGGCCTGGAGCAGGTTGTCGAGCTTGAAGCCGAGCTCCTGGGCGAGCTGGCGCATCGCCGTGTGCCCCTGGTCGATGAGCTCGCCGCCGTGCTCGGTGATCTGACCGCCCCAGCTCGTGCGGTCGGTCCAGCAGCGCCCGCCGACCCGCGTCGGGTGCGCCTCGTAGACCTGCGCGACGATCCCGGCCTGCTCGAGCCGGTAGGCGCAGGTGAGGCCTGCGAGGCCGGCGCCGACGACGACGACGCGCGGAGCGGCCGCGCCCCGGGCGGCCTTCACGAACCGACCGGTCGACGAGGCGGCCGCCGCCGCGACGCCGACTGCGCCCGCGCGGACGAGGAGCTCGCGCCTCGTCGTCCGCTCCTCCAGCACCTGCTCGACGGGCACCTCTCGCTGCCGGGCCTCCGCGATCGCAGAGACCGTCTCCTGCAGCCGATGTGCCAGCGGCGTGCGCGCCATGGTTCTCCCCTTTCCTCGCTGTATGGAGAGGATCCACCATTCAGGTCCGCGGTTCAATGCCGCTTGTGGAGCGGCGTCGCGGCGGCTAGGCTCGCTACGTGACCGCGCCCGCCACCGCTCGGCCGACGATCGATCTCCAACAGGCCGCGCGGGACCACCTGTGGCTGCACTTCACCCGCATGGGGAGCTACAAGGACACCGCGGTCCCGGTGATCGTCCGGGGCGACGGCTGCTATCTCGAGGACACGAACGGCAAGCGCTACCTGGACGCGCTCGCCGGCCTCTTCGCAGTGAACATCGGCTACTCGTACGGCGACGAGGTCGGCGAGGCGGCCGCGGCGCAGATGCGCGAGCTGCCCTTCTACACGAACTGGAGCTACGCGCACCCGCGCGCGATCGAGCTCGCCGCCGAGGTGGCCGGGCTCGCGCCCGGCGACCTGAATCGCGTCTTCTTCGTCTCCGGCGGCTCCGAGGCGGTCGAGTCGGCATGGAAGCTCGCGCGCCAGTACCACGCGGCCCGCGGCGAGCGGCGCTGGAAGGCGGTCGCGCACCGGCTCGCCTACCACGGCACGACGCTGGGCGCGCTCTCGATCAACGGCATCGCCGCCCTCCGGACGCCGTTCGAGCCGCTCGTCCCCGACGTCATCCACGTCCACAACACGAACCGCTACCACCGGCGGCTCGACGAGACCGAGGAGGAGTTCACCGCCTTCCTGCTCGAGGACCTCGAGGGCGCGATCGAGCAGGCCGGGCCGGAGACGGTGGCGATGGTCATCTTCGAGCCGGTGCAGAACGCGGGCGGCTCGTTCACGCCGCCCGAGGGCTACTTCCGCGGCGTGCGCGAGCTCTGCGACCGCTACGGGATCCTGCTCTGCGCCGACGAGGTGATCACCGCCTTCGGTCGGCTCGGCTACTGGTTCGCCTCCGAGCGCTACGACATCCGGCCCGATCTCGTCACCTGCGCGAAGGGTCTCTCGTCGGCGTACGCGGCGATCGGCGCCGTCGTCGCCTCGGAGCGCCTCGTCGAGCCGTTCCTCGAGGACACGCGCTCGTTCATGCACGGGATCACCTTCGGCGGCCACCCGGTACAGGCGGCGATCGCGCTCAAGAACATCGAGATCATGCGCCGCGAGCGCATCGTGGAGGGCGTCCTCGAGAAGGAGGAGGCTTTCCGCTCGACGCTCGCCCAGCTGCTCGACCTGCCGATCGCCGGCGACCTGCGCGGCGACGGGTACTTCTACGCCCTCGAGCTCGTCCGCGACAAGGAGACGCGCGCGACCTTCTCCGACGAGGAGTGCGAGACCC
Organism: Gaiellaceae bacterium; assembly: GCA_035640455.1. Classification (GTDB taxonomy): domain Bacteria; phylum Actinomycetota; class Thermoleophilia; order Gaiellales; family Gaiellaceae; genus AC-50. Next base: position 18,388 of record DASQWB010000077.1, read on the forward strand.
TTCTGCGCGGGTTCCTCTCGCCGCGGCTCTTCGAGCGCGGGCTGATCTGCCGCGCCGACGACCGCGGCGACCCCGTCGTCCAGGTCTCGCCGCCGCTCGTCGCCGGCCAGCGCGAGTTCGACGAGATCGTCTCGATCCTCGGCGACGTCCTCGCCGAGGCGTGGGAGCGCGTGCGCTGATGGCCGTCGAGCCGCGGGTCGCACCGGCGCAGGCGCGCGAGCCCGCCGCCCCGAAGGTCGTCGACATCCGCCTGCAGGGCGTGACGAAGCGGTTCGAGGACGTGGTGGCGGTCGACGACCTCACGCTCGAGATCGAGCAGGGCAGCTTCTTCGCGCTCCTCGGCCCGTCGGGCTGCGGGAAGACGACGACGCTGCGGATGATCGGCGGGTTCGAGGAGCCGACCGAGGGGACGATCTACCTCGGCAGCCGGCCGGTCACCGGCTTGCCGCCGTACAGGCGCGACGTGAACACGGTCTTCCAGTCGTACGCGCTCTTCCCGCACCTCTCGATCTTCGAGAACGTCGCCTTCGGCCTGAGGCGGCAGGGCGTGGCGCGCAAGGACGTCGGCGGCCGCGTGCTCGAGATCCTCCGCCTCGTCGAGCTCGAGGGGATGGAGCGGCGGAAGCCGCGGCAGCTCTCGGGCGGCCAGCAGCAACGCGTCGCCCTCGCGCGCGCGCTCGTGTGCAAGCCCCGCGTCCTGCTCCTCGACGAGCCGCTCGGCGCGCTCGACCTGAAGCTGCGAAAGCAGATGCAGCTCTTCCTGAAGCGCATCCAGCACGAGATCGGTATCACCTTCGTCCACGTCACGCACGACCAGGAGGAGGCGATGACGATGGCCGATCGCATCGCCGTCATGAACAAGGGCCGGATCGAGCAGCTCGGGACGCCCGACGAGCTCTACGAGCGGCCCGAGACGCCGTTCGTCGCCGGCTTCCTCGGGGTCTCGAACCTCCTGCCCGGGGTGGTGGCCGGGGAGGAGCAGGTCCGGCTCGACGGCGGCACGCTCGTGCACGTCGCGCCCGAGGCGCTCGGCGGCCGGAGGGGTCGAGTCGCCGTCGGCATCCGCCCGGAGAAGATCCACGTCGACGGAGCCGGGACCGGAGGAGAGTGGAACATGCTCACCGGCGCCGTCGCCGAACGCGCCTACGTCGGCGTCGCGACGCAGTACATCGTCGAGACCTCGAGCGGCAGGCTGACCGTCTACGTCCAGAACGTCCGGCCGGGGGCCGAGGGGGCGGCCCCGGGCGACCGGCTCACGCTGAGCTGGAGTCCGGACGCG
>DASQWB010000078.1:0-14450 GCA_035640455.1 Gaiellaceae bacterium
ACGCCGCTCCAGCGCTTCGGCGAGCCGGAGGACGTCGCGGGCGCTGTACGCTTCCTCTGCTCCGACGAGGCCTCCTTCATCACCGGGGAAGTGCTCCTCGTGGACGGCGGCCTCGGGATGTGATGACGCAGAACGGCAGCAAGAACGGCAGGCGGGTCGTGATCACCGGTCTCGGCGCGGTGACGCCGCTCGGGAACGACGTCGAGACGTCGTGGCGCAACCTCGTCGCGGGCGAGTCGGGGGCGGCGGAGATCACAGCCTTCGACCACTCCGACTACGGCGTCCACTTCGCCTGCGAGCTGAAGGACTTCCAGCCGACGGAGTGGATCGAGCGCAAGCAGGCGCGGCGCATGGACCGCTTCGCGCAGATGATCCTCGCCGCGGCGCGCCAGGCCGAGGCAGACTCGGGCGTCGACGTCCCGGCCGATCCCGACCGCATCGGCGCCTCGATCGCGACCGGCATCGGCGGCTTGAAGTCGTTCCAGGACTGCTACGACGTCCTCCGCGACCGCGGCCCCGACCGCGTGAGCCCGTTCTCGATCCCCTGCATCATCCCGAACATGGGCGCCGGCTGGGTCTCGATCGAGCTCGGCACCAAGGGCCCGCTCACCTCGCAGTGCACGGCCTGCGCGGCCTCCAACATGGCGATCGGCGACGGGCTGGACGCGATCCGCATCGGCCGCGCCGACGTCATGTTCTGCGGCGGGACGGAGGCGCCGATCACGCCGGTCGGCGTCGCGGGCTTCGACTCGATGCGCGCGCTCTCGCGGCGGAACGACGACCCGCAGGGCGCCTCGCGCCCGTTCGACCGCGGCCGCGACGGGCTCGTGATGGGCGAGGCCGCCGCCGTCCTCGTGCTGGAGGAGCTCGAGCGCGCCGAGTCGCGGGGGGCCAAGATCTACGGGGAGCTGATCGGCTACGGGGTCTCGTCCGACGCCGCGCACATGACCGAGCCCGATCCGACGGGCAAGAATCCCGCGCGGGCGATGCGGATGGCCATCGAGGACGCCGGCGTCGACGCTTCCGAGGTCGGCTACGTCAACGCCCACGCGACCTCGACACCGCTCGGAGACGCGAGCGAGACCCGCGTCATCAAGCACGCGTTCGGCGAGGAGAACGCGCGCAAGGTCGCCGTCTCCTCGACGAAGGGCGCGACCGGCCACTGCTTCGGCGCGGCCGGCGCGATCGAGGCGGTCTTCACGACGCTCGTCGTCACCGAGGGCGTCCTCCCGCCGACGATCAACTACGAGGATGAGGATCCCGAGTGCGACCTCGACTACGTGCCGAACGAGGCGCGGCAGGCCGACGTCCGAGTGGCCGTCTCGAACTCGTTCGGCTTCGGCGGGCACAACGCGTCGATCGTGGTGCGCCGCTTCGAGGACTAGCTGCGACGGATCGCCGTGGCGGATCGCTGGGCCACCTTCGACTGTTACGGGACGCTGATCGACTGGAACGGAGGCATTCGCCGCGAGCTCGCGCGGGTGTTCGGCGACGAGCGGGCCGACCAGCTGCTCGCGCGCTACCACGAGCTCGAGCCCGAGGTGCAGCGCGAGGATCCGAGCCGGTCCTATGCGGAGGTGATGAGGGAGACGATGCGGCGGCTCGATGCGCCGGAGGGCGAGGAGGACGCACTCGGCCGCTCGCTCCCGGGCTGGGAGCCGTTCCCGGAGGTTACCGCCGCGCTCCGCGAGCTGCGGGAGCGCGGGTGGCGCCTCGCGATCCTCTCCAACACCGACCCGGACCTCCTGGCCGCCTCGCGCGAGCGAATCGGCGTGCCCTTCGACCTCAGCGTCGTCGCCTCGGAGATCGGCTCCTACAAGCCCGCTCGTCGGCACTGGGAGCGCTTCTTTGCCGAGACGGGCGCCGATCGGAAGCGGCACGCGCACGTCGCGGCGAGCCTCTTCCACGACGTCGCGCCGGCGCGCGAGCTCGGGCTCCCGTCGGTGTGGATCAACCGCCTCGGCGAGCGCGCCGGCCTGGAGCCGACGCGCGAGCTTCCGGATCTGGCGCGCCTGCCGGAGACCCTCGATGATCTCGTCGCCGCCTGAGTTCGCCGTCCGCGCGGTGCGGCTCGAAGACGCGGAGCCGCTTGCCGAGCTCGTCGCCGCCCTCGCCGACCGGCTCGGCGTGCGGATCGACTTCGGCTCCGACGACATCCGTGACGTCTTCCGAACGACCGATCTCGAGCACGACGCGTGGGCGTGGGAGCGCGACGGCCGGCTGGCGGCGTTCGGGAACCTCGGCTTCCGCAGCGAGGACGTCTATACGAACGGCTTCGTCCACCCGGACTTCTTCGGGCACGGGCTGGGAACGGCGATCCTCGGGGTGGCCGAGGCGCGGGCACGCGAGCGCGGCGCGAAGAAGCTCAAGAACGGGATCCTCGCCGCGGATCGGCGGGCGGCGGCGCTGCTCGAGGCGAACGGGTACCGCGACGTTCGCCACTACTTCAAGATGACGATCGAGCTCGACGCGCCTCCGACCGAGCCGGAGTGGCCGGAAGGGCTCGAGCCGCGTCCGTTCGAGCGGGAGCACGTGCGCGCCTTCTATGCCGCCGACGACGAGGCATTCGCCGACGAGCGGGGCTACGTGGCGGAGCCGTTCGACGAGTTCGTCGAGAAGCGGCTCGAGCGCCCCGGCTTCGACCCGATGCTCTGGACCGCCGTCTGGGACGGCGACGAGATCGCGGCCACGCTGATCGCCGATCGGAGGTTCGGCGCAGGCTGGATCGCCGGTCTCGGCGTCCGGCGGCCGTGGCGTCGGCGCGGCCTCGGGCTCGCGCTCCTGCTCCGCTCGTTCGGCCAGTTCTACGAGCGCGGGGAGCGGCGCGTCGCCCTCAGCGTCGACATCGAGAACCCGACTGGCGCGACGAGGCTCTACGAGCGCGCGGGCATGCGGGTGGAGCGGGAGGAAGTGCTCTACGAGAAGGAGCTCGCCCCGTGAGCCGGCTGCGGGCCAAGTGCCCGGAGTGCCGCACGTTCACCGCCGTCGCGCTCGGGCCGGAGTACGAGTGCCACGCCTGCGGGCGCGTCTTCGGCGCCGGCCTCGTCCGCGTGCCGCGCGCCTGGGGCGACGGCGGCGACTCGATGGTCGAGGCCGCAAGCCTGCCGCTTCCGTATCCCGAGGCGGGCGTGATCGAGGAGGCGACGCTCGGCGAGCAGACGCTCGCGCTCGCCTCGGAGCTGCCCGAGCGCCCGCTCGTCCTCGGCGGCTGCTGTTGCTCCCACGTCGGCGCCGTCGAAGGGCTCGCGGCGCGGCACGACCGGCTCGCGCTCGTCTGGCTCGACGCGCACGGCGACCTCAACACGCCCGAGAGCTCCCCGTCGGGGAACGAGTGGGGCATGCCGCTGCGGATGATCCTGGACGCGGGGACCGTGGAGCCGCGGCACGTCGCGCTCGTCGGCGCCCGCAACCTCGACCCGCCGGAGGAGGAGTTCCTCGCCGAGTCCGGGATCGCGACCGACCCCGGCGCCGTCGACCGAGCGCTCGACGGCGCCGGCTGCGTCTACGTCGCGCTCGACTGCGACGTCTTCGATCCGGCCGAGGTGAGCTCGTTCATGCCCGAGCCGGGCGGGCTCGGCGTCGAGGAGGTCGAGGCGCTCTTCGAGCGCGTCCGTGGTCGCGCGGCGGTCGTCGGCGCCGGCCTGACCGGGCTCGCGCCCGACCCCGCGAACATCGCGCCGCTCGAGCGGCTGTGCGCGACGCTTGGGCTGTAACCCGCCGCCTAGGAGCGGTGTCTAAACTCGTGCCTCCCCCGTGAGCAGTAGCTACCACGTTTCGATCGAGCACAAGCACGCGCCCGCACCGGCTCCCGAGCGGCCGCACCCGAACACGTGCCCGGGCTGCGGCTCCCACTACCGCGACGACGAGCTCGAGACGCACCTCTGGGTCTGTCCACAGTGCGGCCACCACTTCCCGATGCGGGCGCGGACTCGGATCGCACACCTGGCGGACGAGGGCAGCTTCGTCGAGTCGGCCGCCGAGCTTCGCTCCGAGGACCCGCTCCACTTCTTCGACCTGCGACCGTACACCGAGCGCCTGGCCGAGGCCGAGGTCTCGACCGGCCTGGGCGAGGCGATCGTCACCGGGCAGGCAGCGATCGAGGGCCTTCCCTGCGAGCTGGCGGTGATGGACTTCTCGTTCATGGGCGGCTCGATGGGCAGCGTCGTCGGCGAGAAGCTCTCGCGGACCTGCGACGCGGCCGCGGAGCGCCGCGTGCCGGTCGTCGCCGTGACCGCCTCCGGCGGCGCCCGCATGCAGGAGGGGATCCTGTCCCTGATGCAGATGCCGAAGACGGTCTGCGCGGTCGAGGACCTCCACGACGCGGGCGGCGCGCTCTTCACGGTCATGGCCCATCCGACCACGGCCGGGGTGCTCGCGAGCTTCGCGAGCCTCGGAGACGTGATCCTTGCCGAGCCGGGGGCGCTGATCGCCTTCACGGGGCCGCGGGTCGTCCAGCAGACGACGCGGGAGAAGCTCCCCGACGACTTCGGGCTCTCGGAGGAGAACCTCCGGTTCGGCCACCTCGATGCGATCGTGCCGCGCCCGATGCTTCGGCCCTACCTCTCCCGCCTCCTTCGTCTCTTCGGCAATGGCTCCAGGTGAGGCCGAGCTCCGGCTCCGCGAGCGCCTCGGGAAGCTGAGGAGCCTGCCTCTGCTCGGCGGCACGCGTCTCTCCGGTGAGCTCGAGCGGCTCGAGCGGCAGCTCGAACGGCTCGAGGCGGAGCCGACGGGCGAGGAGATCTGGCGCTCCGTCGAGCTCGCTCGCCATCCCGACCGGCCATACACGCTCGACTACGTCGGCCGGCTGCTCGAGGACTACGTCGAGTTGCACGGCGACCGCGGCCGCGGCGACGACTTGGCCATCGTCACCGGCCTCGGGAGCTTCGACGGACGGACGGTCGTGATCGTCGGCCACCAGAAGGGCCGCGACATCCGCGAGCGGACGACGCGGAACTTCGGCATGGCCTATCCAGAGGGCTACCGGAAGGCGATCCGCGTCATGGAGCTCGCCGACCGGCACGGCTTTCCGCTCCTGTCGTTCGTCGACACGCCGGGCGCCTATCCGGGCGTGGCGGCCGAGCAGCACGGGCAGGGCGGCGCGATCGCGCGCTCGCAGGCGGCCATGGCCCGGCTGGGCGTGCCCACAGTGGCGTGCATCATCGGCGAGGGGGGCTCGGGCGGTGCGATCGCGATCGCCCTCGCCGACCGGGTCCTCATGCAGGAGAACGCGATCTACTCGGTGATCACGCCGGAGGGCTGCGCCGCGATCCTCTGGCGGGACGCGGGCGAGGCGCGCAAGGCGGCCGCCGCCTTCAAGCCCGATGCCGCCCATTGCCTGGAGCTCGGCGTCGTGGATGCGATCGTGCCCGAGCCCGAAGGCGGCGCGCAGACCGACCCGGCCGCCGCCGCCGAGCTGCTCCGCGAGTCGATCGGCGAGGCGTTGCAGGAGCTCGAAGGCGTTCCGGCCGACGAGCTCAGGCGCCGGCGCCGCGCGCGATTCCGCTCGCTCGGCGTCTACGCCTGATGCGCGAACGCGCTTCCTCAGGGCAATCCACAGAACCCACAGGCTTTTCCCCGACTCGTGAACAGGTGGTGAATCACGGCGCCGCCGCTCGGCCGCCGTGGAAGAGGCCGATTTGCAGGTAATTTTCCACACTTCAGCGTGCGTCTCACCGGTGGCTCGGCGGACACATGAAGTACGATTCACTCGTGCGTGGCCTCCTGAACCAGACCCTCGCGCAGCTCGGCTATGCGAGGGTTCCGGATCCACAGGAGCCTGAGGAACGACGAGTCCGCCTGCTTGACGAGTTCCACCGGCTGCTGGTTCAACGAGAGGAGGCGCTGCGGCGGGCGAACACACGCGCGAAGCTCGCGCTGGTAATCAGCGAGCTTCTCGCGGAGGCACGTGAGAAGGTCGCTCGGGACGAGGCCTGGGCGGAGCGGTACGCCGAAGAGCGCTCCGACGAGCAAGCCGACATCGTGCGCACGGCCGGTAAGTCGGCTCCGGCCGACTGGCACGACCTTTGATCCGCCGCCGCGGCGGCATCTACTACGCAGAGTTCGAGTTCGGCCGGCGGCCGGTCCTGGTCGTGTCGTGGAACGCCATCAATAGTGGGATGCGGCAACCATCTGTGCGCTCGTCACGACTGCCGTCCGCGAGCGCGCGATTCCGACGCACGTCGAGATCGATCCGGCAGAGAGCGGGCTCAAAGAGGTGAGCTTCGTCCTCTGCCACGCTCTCGTCACGAAAGACGAGAGAGACGTGGACGCCAAGCCGATCGGCGCCCTCGGCTATCCGAAGATCGCGAGGTGGAGGTGGCCCTTGTTCGTGCGCTCGATCTGACTGGCGCGAACGACTGAGCGTAGACGGGTAGAAACGCGGCGAGGTCGGCCTCCCGACCGACCTCGCCTGCGAACCCCCCGCTTCGTGGAGAAGCTTCGCTGCGTTCGCCCTATGTGTTTGAAGCCGTACTACCACGGCTCGGGAATCGCAAACATTACCTGTCGCCGACGTTCCGCCGTCGGCCTCCCCGGGTAGAGACTCCGCATGCGATCGATCTGGAGCGGAACGATCTCCTTCGGGCTTGTCAGCGTCGGCGTGCGGATGTTCCCCGCCACCGAGTCGAAGGAGCTCCGCTTCCATTTCCTCGACAAGCGCGACCTCACGCCGGTCGGGTACGAGAAGGTGCGCAAGGACGACCGCAAGCCCGTGCCGGCGGAAGACGTCGTCCGCGGCTTCGAGGTCGACAAGGGCCGCTACGTCGAGATCGGCGACGAGGATCTCGACCGGCTCGACATCGAGCTCACGCACTCGATCGACATCTGCGACTTCGTCGCGCTCGAGGAGATCGACCCGATCTACTACCGCAAGCCGTACTACCTCCTGCCCACGCAGGGGGCCGAGAAGCCTTACCGCCTGCTCGTGCGCGCGCTCGCCGAGACGGGAAAGGTCGGGATCGCGAAGGTGGTGATCCGAAACAAGCAGCACCTCGCGTGCCTGCGGACGTACGACGACTACCTGCTCCTCGAGACCATGTACTACCCGGACGAGATCCGGAACCCCGCGCAGCTCGACGGCGACATCGGCGCGGCGAGGCTCCAGAAGGCCGAGGTCGAGATGGCCAAGTCCCTCGTGGAGAACCTCAGCGAGTCCTTCAAGCCGGAGAAGTACGACGACACGTACCGGAAGGAGCTCCTCGAGCTGATCCGCGCGAAGGCGAAGGGCAAGAAGCTCCCGGAGCCCGAGGAGGAAGAGGAGGGCGAGGTCGTCGACCTGATGACCGCGCTCCGCGAGTCGGTCGAGCGGACCAAGAAGCAGCGGCGCGGCGCTCCGCGGCGCGCTAAAAAGGCCTCGTGACCCTGCGGGAGTACGAGCGCAAGCGCGACCCCAAGAAGACACCGGAACCGCTCTCAGCTAGGGGGCGGCCGAAGGGCGCGCCCATCTTCGTGGTGCAGCGCCACGACGCGCGGCGTCTCCACTACGATTTCCGCCTCGAGCGCGACGGCGCGCTCGCGAGCTGGGCGGTGCCGAAGGGTGTCCCGCTCGAGCCGGGCCAGCAGCACCTCGCGGTGCAGGTCGAGGATCATCCGCTCGAGTACGCGAGCTTCGAGGGCGAGATCCCGAAGGGGCAGTACGGCGCCGGCACGGTCGAGATCTGGGACCAGGGCACGTACGAGCTCGTCGAGGAGAAGCGAAACGGCGGCCTGACCGTCCGGCTGCACGGCAACCGTCTCGAAGGGACGTGGGCGCTCGTCCCGGCGAAGCTCGACGGCGACCCGAAGAACTGGCTCATCATCCGCAAGCGCGACGACGGCGCAGTTGCGCCTCGGCCGGCCGGGCACGCCGAGTACAAGCCCATGCTCGCGACCCTCGCGGCCGACCTTCCGAAGGGCGACGGCTGGCTCTTCGAGGTCAAGTGGGATGGCTACCGGGCGATCGGCCGCGTCTCGGGCGGCGAGGCGACCTTGACGAGCCGGAATGGGAACGACCTCACGGCGCGCTTCGCGAACGTGGCGAAGGAGCTGCCGAAGGCGCTGAAGACGCCCGGCTGCGTCGTCGACGGCGAGGTGTGCGCGCTCGACGAGCAGGGGCGGTCGAGCTTCTCGGCGATGCAGCAGGGAAAGCCGGGGACGCCGATCGTCTACTACGTCTTCGACCTGCACGAGGTCGAGGGCGAGCCGCTGCTCGACCGGCCGCTCGCCGAGCGGCACCGGCGGCTCGAGCGGCTCCTCGACCGCCGGAACCGGGCGATTCGGCTCTCCGAGAGCTTCGACGACGGCGAGGCGCTCCTCGCCGCGGCGCGCGAGCAGGGCCTCGAGGGCGTAATTGCCAAGCGGGCCGACTCGCACTACCAGCCGGGCAAGCGGGGGCGCGAGTGGCTCAAGATCAAGACGCACGGCCGCCAGGAGTTCATCGTCGCCGGATACACGAAGGGCCAGGGCCGGCGGGCCGGCCGCTTCGGCGCGCTCGTGCTCGGGGTGCGCAGCGGCGACGAGCTCGTGTACGTCGGCAACTGCGGCACCGGCTTCACCGAGGACGAGATCGACAAGCTGCTCGCGGAGCTGCGGCCTCTCGAGCGTCGCGACCCGCCCTTCCGCGAGGTGCCCAAGATGCCGAAGGTCCGGAAGGGCGACGTCGTGTGGGTCGAGCCGAGGCTGGTTGCCGAGGTCGAGTTCGCCCAGTGGACGCACGACGGTCACCTCCGTGCGCCGGTCTACCAGGGCCTTCGCGAGGACAAGGAGCCCGAGGAGGTGCAGGCAGAGGTGCCGGAGGAGCCGCTGCCGAACGAGCTCCGGAAAGGCCGCCGCAGCCTCAAGCTCTCGAACCTCGACAAGCCCTTCTGGCCCGACGAGGGGATCACGAAGGGCGACCTCCTCGACTACTACCGCCGCGTCGCACCGGTGCTCGTGCCGCAGCTCCGCGACCGGCCGTTCACGATGCGCCGCTATCCCGACGGTGCCTACGGCAAGGCGTTCTTCCAGAAGGACGCGCCCGTGCACATGCCGGAGTGGATCCCGCGCGTGCCGCTCATGGTCTCGACGCGCGAGACGCCGCGGCGGCGGAAGCGCATCCAGGCCCCGCTCGTGAACGACGAGCTGGCCCTGCTCTGGATGGTGAACATGGGCTGCATCGACATGAACACCTGGTACTCGCGAGTCGACAAGCCCGAGCGGCCCGACTGGGTGCTCTTCGACCTCGACCCCTCGCCCGACGTCGGCTTCGCCGAGACGATCGAGGTCGCGCTCTACGTGAAGGAGGCGCTCGACGCGCTCGGCCTGGTCTCGTTCCCGAAGACGTCGGGGTCCGAGGGGATCCACGTGCTCGTTCCGATCGAGCGCCGCCACACCTACGACGACACGCGCGAGTTCGCAGAGATCGTCGCGGGCGCGATCGCACGCGCCCACCGCGGCCTCGCGACGACCGAGTGGTCGAAGGCGAAGCGGCGCGGCGTGCTCATCGACTCGAACCAGAACGGCGAAGGGAAGACGATCGCCTCTGCGTACTCCGTCCGGCCGAAGCCGGGCGCACCGGTCTCGACGCCGCTGCGCTGGGACGAGGTGAACGAGAAGCTGAACCCGGCGATCTACACGATGGACGTCGTGCTCTCGCGGGTCGAGCAGCACGGCGATCTCTTCGAGGGCGTGTTGACGACGCGGCAGCGGCTCGGAGAGGCGCTCAAGGCCTTTCGGTGATCCGCGCCGTCGTGGTCGCGGCTTTGGCGGTCACGGCGGGGCTTCCGGGGCCGGCGCTCGATCCGGCGCGGCTCGATCCGCCTGCCCAGGGAATCGCCGTGCGTGCGGCCGGCGGAGTCGTTCTCGTCGATCTGGGCGGGCACGTCCTCGGGCACCTGACCGGCTTCCGGATCGACGACGTCGCCGAGCCGATCCGGCTGCCGCGGGACGTTCTCCTGCGGAAGGGTCGCTTGGAGTACGCCCTCGGCGGGCGAGGGATGAGGCCGTGCCGCGGTTGCGTGGCGGCTGGCCCCGGACGCGCACCGGATGCCATCCGGGCCCACGCCCGTTCGTCATCTGCGGCTATCCGTACTCGCGGCTCGCGCGCAGCTCGGCGATCTACCTCCGCGGCCATCGGCTCCTGGGCCCGCTGCCCTCGCCCGCCCGCCGCACGGGCGGCTACTGGGTCAGCGTCGAGCTCTCGCCCGACCGGCGGACGCTGCTCCTGCAGTGGGAGGGCGAGTGCGAGACCCTCACGGCGTATCTCGCGCGCGCGGACGGCACACGCCTGCGTCCCGCGGTCGGCACCCGCTCGACCGAGTCCGGTGCGCTCGGCTGGACGCGCGACGGGCGCGCGGTCCTCCACCTTCCGCATGCCGTCTGCGGCGCCGGCTTCGAGCGGGCGGGGATCTATCTGCTCGACCCGCACACGCGCCGCCACTCGTTCGTCTACGCCGGCGCGGGTCGTCTGTGGGGCTCGGCGTTCAGCTCTCGGGTGCGATGAGCTTCACGTAGTGCGCGATCGGCTCGAAGCCGAGCCGCCGGTAGAGGTGCTGCGGCCAGTCCTCCGCATCCGCGACGAGGAAGACGAGGTCGGCTCCGCGCCTCCGCGCCTCGGCGGCGGCGCGAAGGACGACGGCGCTCGCGTAGCCCTTGCCGCGATGCCCCTCCAGCGTGCCCACGTCCTCGATCTGCGCGACCGGCGGATCGAGGTAGAGGTCGGCGTACGAGACCACTTCGCCGTCGGCGACGACGCCGAAGAAGCGCGTCTCGACACGCTCGGCGATGAGGCGCTTGGCCTCGTGGAGCTGGTCGAGGAGCTCGGGCGTCGCCCAGGGATAGTCCGCGAGCAGGCGCCGGCGGGCGCCGCGAAGGTCGTCGGCGTCGAGCTCGCGGACGACCTCGAGCGGACTCGAACGGGTCACGGGGGCGCGCTGCGCCATGAAGACATGCCGGTCGAGGCGCCAGCCGAGGGCCCGGAAGCCAGAGACCACGGCCTCGGCGGGTTCGGCGCGGAAGAAGATCATTCGCCGCCCGTGCCCGGCGGCGTCGGCGGCGAGCTCCTCGGCTGTCGCATCACGCGGCAGCGTCTCGACGAGGAGGTAGTTGGAGTCGTAGCGCTTCGGGACGCGGTCGTCGAAGACGGCGGTGCCGAAGCGGGCGGGCTCGCTCCGGCTCCACGCCATGTCTGCCCGGGTCAGGAAGTCGAAAGCCTGTCGGAGGTCGTCAGACATCGCCGAGCGGCTGCGGGTGCCCGAGCATGCCGAGCTCGGCGATGTCGCGGCGGAAGAAGAGCGAGGTCGTCCAGTCGGTGACGACGCGCAGCTTCCGCGAGAGGAGCGGGAGCTGGTACAGGTGGTACGTGCGGGTGACGAACCAGCCGGGGAAGCCGCGCAGCCGCACGCCGAGCACGTCGGCGATCCCCTTGTAGCGGCCAAGCGTCGCCACCTGGCCGAGCATGCGGTAGCGGTACGGGCGGGCCTCGCCGCCGCCGAGGTTCCTGGCCAAGCGCCGCGCCTGGCGGAGCGCGTGCTGGCAGGTCGGCGGGTCGAACTGCCCGGGTGTGGCCGCGTTCGGAACGCGCGCGCCGTCGCCGAGGGCCCAGATCCGCTCGAACCCCTCCACGCGCAGCGTGCCGTCGACGACGACGCGGCCGCGCTCGTCGAGCGGGAGGCCAAGCTCGGAGAGGTGCGGGTTCGCACGGACGCCGGCCGTCCAGACGAGCGTGCTCGTGCGGATCCGGTCGCCGTCGGAGAGGAGGGCGTGGTGCGGGCCGACTTCGTCGAGGGTCGTCCCGACGCGGATGTCGACGCCGCGGCCGGCGAGCTGCTCCGCCGCGTAGTCCCCGAGCCGCCTCGGGATCTCCGGAAGGATCTTCGGCGCGGCGTCGACCAGCACCCAGTGCTGCCGCGTCTCGCGCAGCGACGGGTAGTAGCGAAGCGCGTCGCGGACGAGGTCTGAGAGCTCGGCGAGCGCCTCGACGCCCGCGTAGCCGGCCCCGACGAAGACGAACGTCAGCTCGCGCTCGCGATGCGCCTCGTTCGGTGCCGCCGCGGCCGCCTCGAGCCGGCGCAGGACGTGGTTGCGGAGCGCGATCGCGTCGGCGAGCGACTTGAAGCCGAGCGCGTGGTCGGCGAGGCCCGGGATCGGCAGCGTCCGCGCCACCGCGCCCATGGCGACGACGAGGTTCTGGTAGCGGAGGTTCACGAGTCCCTCGCTCGTCCGCACCTGGACGCGTTGCCGCTGCGGGTCCTGCGCGAAGGCGCGGCCGAGGACGAGGTCGGCGTGCGGGCACATCATCCGCAGCGGCACGACGACGTGCCGTGGCTCGAGCGTCCCCGAGGCCGCCTCGGGGAGCATCGGCGTGTAGAGCATGAAGTTCTCGAGGCTGACGACCGTGGCGCCGCGCCGGCCGAGCAGGCGCGCCACGTACGAGCCTGCGAACCCGCCGCCGAGGACGAGCGTGCCGCCTCGCGCCTCCCGGTCTGCCACCTAGCTGAAGGTTTCCAACGCGCCGTCGTAGGAGCGGGCACCGTCGGTGCACGCGGCGCGGGTCTTCGCGAACAGGAGCTCGGAGCAGCCGGGCCCGCCGAAGCCGCCGTTCCGGATCACGTTCAACGCCTTGCCGAGCCACGCGTAGCAGGTGTGCTGAGCGGGATGGTCGATGCCCGCGCAGGTCTTCACGAGGCGAACCTGGACGCGGAGCGGGCTGAGCGCGATCGACGGCACGCGGACTCCGCGGACGCAGGCCGCCGCGTCGTCTCCTCGCAGCTCACTGCACGTCTGCATCTGGTCGAACGGGTCGGGCGAGACGATCAGCGACGCGCCGGTCACACAACCTTCGTGCTCGAGGCCGTCGAGGCCGCGGCAGAGGGCGAGGAGGTCGCGGCCGCTCGTCGGGACGCGCTTCGGCGGCCGCTCGAGGAACGCGCGGTACCAGCAGGCGCGAACGAACCGGGCCTTCTGCTCGCCGCAGAGCTTCCGCGGCGTCGTCGTTCCCTGCGGCCTCCGCGTCTGGTCGAGCCCGGCCGCAGCGATCCAATAGTCGTGGAACGCGCCCTGCGCGCAGTCGGCCGCGTCGGTCGGCCCGAGCGCGCTGCACGCGGCGATCGTCGGCTCGACGGTCTCGCTGAAGAGACGCATGTACGCGTGGCCGAGCCCGTGGACGCAGCTGTAGCGCTGGTACCGGGTCGACGCGCGGCGGCACGCGGCGGCCGCGCCCTGCGGGCCCATGCGGACGATCTGCGGGCCGAGCTCCATGATCAGCCCGTGCGAGAACCCGGCCGAGCAGCCGGGGTCGTTGGTGCGCGGCAGGTAGCTGCGGAGCCGGTCGAGCGTGAGGTGGACGCGGCGCGCGTAGCGGCGGCCGACGGGGTGCATCAGGATGTGGCAATTGGCGTCCAGGAACCCACCGACGCTGTGGGCGTAGCGATCGATCCGCGGCAGCTCGCGGGCGGGGTTGTGCGTCTCGACGACGAGCGCGAGCGCCTGGTCGCTCAGACACGTCCGGTAGCGCGCCGGCCGCTTGTCGTAGATGCGGCAGAAGAGGAACGCCCGCGCCTCGCGGACATAGGGCCCGTAGCCGAAGGTCGGCCCGTTCGCGCCGCCGCCGGCGAGCGCCGATCCCGCGGCGAGGCTGGCCGCCGCGATCGCGGCGACGGCGGCGATCGGGAATCTCACGGCGGCTTACGCTAGCGGGACCCGGATGCAGATCTCCGTCATCGGGAGCGGGAGCGAGCACGAGGCGCGGGCGGAGGCGGTGGGCCGGCTCCTCGCGGAGCGCGGCTGCACCGTCGTCTGTGGCGGCCGTGGCGAGGTGATGGCGGCGGCCGCGCGCGGCGCGAAGGGCGCCGGCGGGACGACGATCGGCATCCTTCCGGGGGAGCGTCATGCGGATGCGAACGAGTGGATCGACCACGTCGTCGTCACCGGCGTCGGGCACGCGCGGAACCTCGCCGTCGTCGCGAGCGGGCACGCGGTGATCGCCGTCGGCGGGCGCTGGGGCACGCTCGCGGAGATCGGCTTCGCGCGCATCCTCGGCCGGCCGGTCGTGGTCCTCGAGCCGGGCTGGGAGGTCGAGGGCCTCGAGCGGGTGCGAACGCCGGAGGAGGCGGTGGAGCTCGCGCTGCGGCGGGCGGTGACGTGATGGCGCTCGAGATGCGCGACCAGTGCGAACGGTGCGGCTTCCGACTCGCCGCGGACGGAGAGGCCTACATCTGCAGCTTCGAGTGCACGTTCTGCGCCCTGTGCGCGGAAGAGCTCGCGCACGAGTGTCCGAACTGCGCCGGCGAGCTCGTGCGCCGCCCACGTCGCCGTCTGGATACCTAGGTGTAAGACCCAAGCACATTGGTTCTGCTCGCGGGCGTTCCGGCCGAGGGCTGAGTGTTGGCGTCGATGGTTGTAGTGCCAGAGCCAGCCGTCAAGGGCTGCGGTTCGCTCTGCGCTTGAGGCGTAGACGGCGCCGTGGGCCCAGCCGGAGACGAGGGTGCGGATGAAGC
>DASQWB010000079.1:0-14051 GCA_035640455.1 Gaiellaceae bacterium
GTGCCAGAGCTCGAGCGCACGCAGCGTCGAGCGGAGCTCCAGGTAGCCGTTCGCGACGTTCAGGACGGCCGGGTGGAGCGCGATGCGGACGAACGGGTCGCGGGCGTCGTAGTCCTTCGTCGCGAGCTTCGTCAGGAACGAGGCCTTGCTCCCCTCCTCGGCCTCCTCTGGCTGCCACGCCGCGTGGAGCCGCCGCGCCTCAGCCGCCGCAGCCTCCCAGAGGTCGCGGTCGCCGATCAACTCGTCGAAGGTGCCGACGGCGACGCCGTCGCGGTGCAGGCCCTCGACGAGCCAGCGCTGGACGGGATCGGCGATCGAGGCCGCGTCGAAGGCCCGGTTCCGGTTGTGGCGCCGCCAGTTCGCCCGCACCACGGCCTCCTCCAGCCGCGGCGCCCGCTTCGCGAGCTGGCTCCTGACCCTCGCCCCGACGCTCATGAGCGTGCCGAGTCTACCGGGCGTTAACCTCGGCGCCGTGCTGCCGAACCTGATCGTGATCGGTGCCGCGAAGTGCGGCACGACGAGCCTGCACGAATACCTCGACGCGCATCCGGAGATTTCGATGTCGCGGGAGAAGGAGCTCCACTTCTTCGTCGACGAGAAGAATTACGGGCGCGGCCTCGAGTGGTACGAGTCGCACTTCGACGACACCGCCGCCGTTCGCGGAGAGTCCTCACCCGGCTACAGCGCGTTCCCGCTCTACCGCGGCGTCGCCGAGCGGATGGCGCGGACGGTGCCCGACGCGAAGCTCGTCTACCTCGTCCGCGACCCGATCGACCGGATCCTCTCCCACTACACCCACCGGACCGTCAACTGGCCGGAGATGGGCACCCTCGAGGAGGCCCTCGGCTCGGAACTTCGCGAATGGCTCGTGACGCCGAGCTGCTATTGGCTCCAGCTAGCGCAGTACCTCGCGCACTTTCACCCGAGCCAGATCCTCGTCCTCGATAGCGACGACCTCCGCGCCCGTCGCGACGAGACGCTGGCCTCCGTCTTCGCATTCCTCGGCGTCGATCCCGACTTCCGCACGCCCGAGTTCGAGGTCGCGCACAATGCCGCGACCGGACGGACGAGGGTGAACCGGATGGGACGGACGGTGTCGGGGCTCCTCGAGCGGACGGTCGGGTCGCGGCGCTCGCGAGCGCTCCGCGCATCGACCCCGGCGGCGCTGAAGGCGCCGTTCCGCTACGAGGTCGAGCTGCCGGTGCTCTCGGACGTGCTCCGCGCCGAGCTCGAAGACGAGTTGCGGCCGGAGGTCGAGCAGCTCCGGGCACACACCGGCCTCGCCTTCGCGGGGTGGTCGATCTAGTCCGAATGCGTGTCGCGACGGTCTTCGCGGGCGTCCCGAACCCCTACGAGGCAGGCGGGATGCTCATGCACTGGGCATCCATCAACGCGCTCCTCCGCGCGGGCCACGACGTCACCTTCGTCTCGATGCCATGGGACCAGCCACCGCGAGACGACCGGATCGCGGCTCTTCGCGAACTCGGCGCCGATGTCGTCGTCCTCCCGCGCCCGGCGGGGACGGCGGACGGCACGGGTCGCTGGCGCGCCCGATTCCGCTACGGCCGCTCCCTCCTCTGGCCAGGCGACCACGCCCTCTTCCCGGCGCTCGCGAGCGAGTCCGAGCTCGCGCGCAAGATCACGGAGCTCGCGCCCGACGCGCTTCTCGCCGACGGCGTGAGCGCGGTGACGGCCGCGCACCGGGTCCCGGTCCCGAAGCTCGCGTTCATCGGCGACCCGCCCGGCTTCAGCCGGCGCGAGCGACTCCGCTGGGATCCGGTCCAGACCACGGGACGTAACCGCGACGCCCTCCTCCACCAACTCGGCACGAGGACCTTCGCGCTGCGCGCCGACCGGCGGCTGCTCGCGATGCTCGGCGGCTACGACTCGGTCGGCATCTTCGGTGCGCACCGGGCCGAGTGGGCCCGGCGTCACGGGATCCGCGCGTGGTACGTCCGCTCGCCCATCATGGACGCCGTCGGCCCAAGCTGGAAGGAGCGCCGCCGCGAGCTCGGGCCGAACCCGAAGCCTCGGATGCTCCTGATCGGCCATCTGCGCGGGATCGCGACGATCTCCGGCCTGTACGTCTTCGTCGAGGAGATCCTCCCTGCGCTGACGACGGCGCTCGGACCGGAGCGGTTCGACGTCGAGATCGTCGGCGCACACGACCCGCCCACGAGCCTGCGGCCGGCGCTCGACGCGCATCCGGCGGTGCACCTGCGCGGCCACGTCGAGCCGCCCGACGAGGAGTTCCTGCGCGCGGACGTCGTGCTCGTGCCGACGCCGATCGAGACGGGGCCGCGGGTGCGGATCCTGAGCGCGTTCTCGTACGGGTGCTGCGTCGTCGCCCACGAGGCGAACCGCCTTGGGATCCCGCAGCTCGTGCACGACGAGAACGTGCTGCTCGCGGACACGGCGGGCCTCGCGCGGGAGACGCTGCGGGCGCTCGCCGACCCAGAGCTGCGCGAGCGGCTCGGCCGTCGTGGCCGGGAGCTCTACGAGGCGGAGTTCACGCCGGAGAAGGCAGGCGCGACGATCGTCCAGGAGCTCGAGCGGCTCGCGACGCGAAGCTAGACGCGTGCGCGTCGGCTTCGTCATCGGCGGGATCCCGTCGCTCGGGCACTCCGGCTCGACGCTCGCCTCCTGGACAATCGTCGAGACGCTGCTCGGTGCGGGCCACGAGGTGACCGCGGTGCTGTGCCCGGCGCGCTACCTCCTCGACGAGACAGTGCCGGAGCGGGTCGCCTCGCTCGAGCGGCTCGGCGCGGCCGTGCGCGTCGTCGAGGTGCCCGACCCGGGTCCGGTCTCGCGCGCCCGGTTCCTACGCTCGCTCGTCGCGCCGACGGGCGCCGATCTGCTCCCGGCGGTGCGCTCCGCCGACGGGGTGCGGGCGGCGCTCGGCGACGTCGACGTCGGGATGGCGTTCGGGATCGAGGCGATAGCGGCGACGGCGCGGTACGACCGCGCGCCCTTCCTCGCCGTCCTCTCGCACCCGCCCGGAGTCCCGCGGCGGCTCCGGCTGCGCTACGACCCGGTGCCGCGATCGCCGCTCGGCCGCGCGAGCGAGCTGTCGTTCGTCGCGCACGCGAACCGGCGCACGGCGCGGCTGCTCCAGAGGTTCGCGAGCGTCGGCGTCTTCAGCGGCCACCACGCCGAGTGGGCGCGGCGGCACGGCGTCCGCGCCTGGTATGCGCACTACCCGATGCCCGACCTCGCGGGCCCGGACTGGCGCGAGAAGCGGGCCGCGGCCCAGGCAGAGCCGGGACCGCCGCGGATCCTCATGATCGGCCACCTGCGCGGGATCGGCACGATCTCGGGCCTCCACCTCTTCGTGCCGGAGATCCTGCCAGCGCTGACCCGCGAGCTCGGGCCCGACGGGTTCGAGGTGCACGTCGTCGGCGGCCAGGACCCGCCGACCGCGTTCGTGGAGGAGCTCCGCCACCCCGCGGTGCGGCTGCGCGGGCAGATCGAGCGCCCGGAGCACGAGTTCTTCGCCGCGCACGTGCTGCTCGCCCCGAACCCGACGACGACCGGTGCGAGCGCGCGGATCCTCAGCGGGCTCACCTTCGGGAGCTGCGTCGTCGCGCACACGGACAGCGTGATCGGGATCCCGGAGCTCTCCCACGGCTCGAACTGCCTCATGGCGGCCGACGGCCCGGGCCTGGCGCGCGAGACGCTCACGGCGCTCCGCGACGCCGCGCTTCGCGAGCGCCTCGGCGACGAGGCCCGGCGGCTCTACGAGTCCGCCTTCAGCCCGCCCGTCGCCGCGGGCCGGATCGTCGAGGAGCTCGAGCGCCTCAGCGGGTCAGGTCGCCGACCCTGACCGGCTCCTCCCGCTCGAGGTCCCAGACCTCGAGGTCGGCGATCGCGCGCGCCCGGTCCGCGCCGGAGAGGAAGGTCAGGTTCCCGTGCTCGTCACGCGACTCCCGGTAGCGCGACTCGACATACGCCTCGGCCACCGTCGGCGCCGGGAGGCCTTCGGCGAGCTCGGCGCGCACGAAGTAGGCGTTGTTCCCCGCGCTGTTCGAGCCGACGAGGCGGTAGCCCTTCCGCTCGCCGAGCCGAGCGAGGGCGGCGAGCGACGCGCCGAAGTAGAGGTTCGAGTGGTGCCTGCGCGTCCGGTCGAAGGCCGCGTCGTAGGGCACCGTCACCGCCCGGTCGGCCCCGAAGACGCTGTTGTACTCGACGACGACCACGAGCGGCTCGGCCGCGACGGCTTCCCAGATCCAGTAGTCGTTCCCGTCGACGTCGATCGAGAGCAGCCCGAGGTCGCGGTCGAAGCCGTGCTCGCGGAGCAGGTCGTTCACGTTGTCGCGGTCGACGAAGGCGCTCACCGGACGGATGTCGTGCCGCCACATGAGCGGGCTCGCGGAGACGGCGCGGACGTGCGCGTCGCCGCCGTCGACGATCAGCCCGCTCCAGTTCCGGTTCACGAGCAGGAACCGTGTGTTCGCCTCGCGGTAGTCCTCAACGCCGATCTCGACGAACCGCTCCGCGCCCCGCGGGACGCCGATCCGCCCGACGAGGTACTCGACGATCCCGTCGTCGCCAAACTGGGAGAAGACGCGGAACTCGGCGTCACGGAGGTCGGTGACGCCGCGCATCGCGACCTGCTGCGCGCGTGCCTGCCCCGCGAGGACCGCGAGGTCGTCGAGCCGCTCCCGGAGGCGCGGGTCGGGCGGCGGCGCTTCGTGCCGGCGTCTCAAGCCCGCGCCTCGTGCACTAGTGCACGATCCTCTTCGGAGAGGCGCTGGCCCGCGACCTGCCGGTAATGGGCCCGGCAGATCCGCGCCGTCCGGTCCCACGAGAACTCCCGGCTCCGCTCGCGGCCGCGGTGCGCGAGCTCGCGGCGGAGGCCCTCCACCTCCCAGACGCGCCGGAGCTTCGCCGCGAGGTCAGTCGGCTCGGCCGGGTCGAAGGTCACGGCCGCGTCGCCCAGCACCTCGCGCAGCGACGGCGTGCTCGAGGCGACGACGGGCAGCCCGAACGAGAACGCCTCGAGCACCGGGAAGCCCCAGCCCTCGAAGAGCGACGGGAAGACGAGCGCCCGCGCGAGCCGGTAGAGCGCCGCGAGGTCGGCGCCGCCGAGGTGGCCGGTGAAGCGGAGCTGCGCCGCGACCCCCACCTCCCGCGCCCGCTCGTCGATCCGTGGGAAGTGGTCGTTCTGCCAGCCGGCGCAGACGGCTTCGACGCGCACGCCCTCGCGCGCGAGGAGCGCGAGCGCGTCGACGAGCGCGAGGTGGTTCTTGTGCGGCCAGGTCTGGGCCGGATAGAGGACGAACGCCTCGGGGAGGTCGTACGCGGCACGCACTCGCGCAAGGTCGTCCTCGGTCGGCTCGCCGTAGACCGCGAGCGGCGACGCGCCGGGGATCACCGCGAGCTTGCGGCGCGGGACCTGGAGGTTCGTGACCAGGTCCTCCGCCGCCCAGCGGGTCGGCGCGACGACGAGGCGCGCCTGACGGCAGAGCGCGCGGTAGATCGCGTCGCGGTCGCGCCGCTCGCCGTCCTCGAAGAACTTCGGGTAGTGGACGTGCTGGAGATCCCACGGGTGGTAGAGGGTCGGGATCGTCGTCGTGAATCCCTGCTGCGTCGGCAGGTGGATCACGTCGGCGCCGAAGGCCTCGGCCACGCCCTTCGTCGGCGGCACGAGGGCCTCCGCGCCCGGGTCCGGGGGACGAAGCCGCCGCGCGACACGCAGGCGGAGCGACGGCGGCGGCAGCGGCGTCTCCGGCCGCACCGCCTCGAGGAACTCGAGGTCGCCCGCGTGCGGCCGCAGCCAGTCGCCGCGGCCGGGGCGCACGAGCAGGCGATAGTCGTCGCCGTCGCGGTCGAGCCGCGAGAGCCCGTGGACGAGGCCGAGCACGCCCTGGACGACGCCGCCGGCCGCGCCGGGCTCGAGCCGCGCGTCGACGACGACCTTCATCGGGCGTAGCCGGCCCGCGCGAGCGCCTCGGGCCACGCCTCGACGATCTGCGCGACGAGCTCGGGCGGGAGCTCCTCGGCGCCGGTTCCGGCACGGGCCTTGCGGATGAACGGGTCCTCGAGCCGGCTGCCCCTGAAGGTCGGCAGCGCCGTCGCCGTCTCGCGCTCCAGGCGGCGGAGCTCGTCGGCGGTCGAGCGCGCGACGGCCTGCGCCACCGCCTCGTCGTCCGCCGCGATGCCCGCCAGCTCGAGCGCCGCGCCGAGCACCCGCTCCGGCGCCTCGAGGACGTCCTCGTAGCGCAGGAGCAGGAAGTCGTCGTCGCCCTCGCGTGCGTCGAGCCAGCCGGTGACGTGGTCGCCCCAAGTCCCGAAGCCGTCGAGCGCGCCGCCGACGTAGCTGTCGACGAAGCGCGCGACGTCGAAGCCCGGCGGGATATTCCGCATCTTGATCAGGTAGTGGTAGTACGAGACGGCGACGTCGGCCGGGTGCCGTACGAGGTAGGCCACCCGCCGGTAGCGCCGGTCGAACGGCTCGTGGCTCTTGAGGACGCGCGGGCTCGGCCGCCGTCGCAGCTCGCGGTCGGTCTCGTCGTAGATGTCCGGGACGACCTCGCCGAAGGTCGCGAACGTCGCCGCCTCGGCCGGACGCAGCGCGTTCGCGAGCAGGAACCGCAGCCAGGTGTTCCCCGAGCGCGGGTACGAGACGAGGAAGACGTCTGAGCGGCGGACGGTCAGGCCGCGCGCCGCAGGCCCCGGAGCCGGACGGCGGACGGCGGCGCGCAGGAGCCGCAGCGTCCGGGCCGTTCCGCGCATCGGAGCGCGAGTCTAGCCGTGCGCGAAAGGGAACAGCGGGTCGCTGCGGGCCCACTGCCCGCCGCCTGGCCCGCTGCCCCGCATGAAGTCGAAGACGGCGAGGAACGGCACCCCGTGCTCGTCCCGCGCTTCGAAATAGAAGCCCTCGTACTCCCAGCCGCGGCGATCGTCCCGCGCCGGCAGCCGCGGATTGAGTGCGTCGTCGATCGCCGGCATCGCGTGCGCGAGCTCCAGGTAGTGCGTCGTCCGCACGACGACCTCCGGCGCGAGCTGGCGCGGCCGGAGGAATCGAACGGAGACGACCTGGAAGCCGTACCTCCGCGCGGCCTCGGCGAGCCGCTGCCGGAAGAGGAACGGCGCGAGATTCGGGAAGCGCGTGCGGCGATCCTCGCGCGCCCGCTTCGCGAGCTCGCCGAGCCACTGGTCGTGTGCGGCGCGCACGTCTCGCGCGGCCTCGGCGGGACCGATTTTGTGCGGCTTCGCCATGTGCCCCGCCACGCCCGCGTCGAGCACCGAGCCGTGGCTTCCGCAGCCGGCCGCGAGCGCGGCGCAGGCGAGGACGGCGGCGAGCCTACGGGCCGACAAGGCGAGGCTCACGCGCGAGCGCGCTCGCCGGCTGCTCGTCGCGCTCGACGCCCGACCACGTCGAGCGGACCCGGATGATCCCGTCGGCCCGCGTCACGTAGCGCATGTTCTCCTCCTCGAGGTGCCCGGCCTCCACGGCGAACACGAGCGCGGAGGGGACGATGTCCTCGGGATCGGCCGCCCGCGCGACGAGCTCGACGACGTACCGCCCGGGGCGGAGCGGGTTCTCGGGGAACTCGCAGATCGAGCGGTAGCGGCCGGGGTAGACCGTCGACTCGATCTGGCCCGCGAAGCTCGTGAAGAGCCGCTGCCCCTCGGTCGACTTGACGCGCACGTAGAGCTCGAGAAACCGGACCGGCTCGCGGACGTCGAAGCGCATGTCGAGCCGAAGCGGCGTGCCCTCGCCGAAGGCGAGCATCGGCCGGTCGTCCGCGTCCAGGAGCGAGACGGAGGTGAAGCGGACCCGCTGCGCCGTGAACTTGCTGACCGTCCGCCGCGACGAGTTCTCCGTCAGGTCGACGACCCCGCTCACCTCCTCGTCGATCGTCGAGGCGAGGTACTCCGTGACGACGTCCCCGGTCGCGCCGTCGGCGGCGATCCGGCCGTGGTCGAGCCAGAGCGCCCTCGACGTCAGCGAGCGGACGGCAGCCATGTTGTGGCTGACGAACACGACCGTGCGGCCCTCGTTCGAGACCTCGCCCATCTTGCCCAGGCACTTGCGCTGGAACGACGCGTCGCCGACGGCGAGGACCTCGTCGACGATGAGGATGTCCGGCTCGAGGTGCGCCGCGACCGCGAACGCGAGCCGGACGTACATCCCGCTCGAGTAGCGCTTCACCGGCGTGTCGATGAACCGCTCGACCTCGGCGAACGCGACGATCTCGTCGAACTTCGCCTTGATCTCGCGCCTGCGCATCCCGAGGATCGCGCCGTTCAGGTAGACGTTGTCGCGGCCCGAGAGCTCCGGGTGGAAGCCGGTGCCGACCTCGAGCAGCGATCCGACCGAGCCACGGATCCGCGCCTCGCCGGTCGTCGGCGCCGTGATCCGCGAGAGGATCTTGAGCAGCGTCGTCTTGCCGGCGCCGTTGTGACCGACGACGCCCATGGCCGCGCCGCGCTCGACCTCGAACGCGACGTCCCGGAGCGCCCAGAGCTCCTCACGGTTGCGCCTGATCGGCGAGCGCCCGCGCTCGCCGAGCACGTAGAGCTTTCCGAGCCCGCGGGCCTCGATCGCGAGATCAGATGACATCGGCGAAGGCGCGCTCGGCGCGCGAGAAGTAGAGGGCGCCGCCGAGGAGGAGGACGAGCGCCGTCCCGATCGAGATCGCGAGGTGGAGCACGCGGATGTGTCCCGTCCCGAGGAGCGCCCATCGGTAGCCCTCCACGACGCCGGTCATCGGGTTCAGGGTGTAGAGGAGCTTGAACTTCGCGGGCACCGCGCTGCCGGGATATGCGACCGGCGTCGCCCAGAGCCAGAGCTGGAGCACGAACGGCACGGCGTAGCGGATGTCGCGGTACTTCACGTTCAGCGCCGAGAGGACGAGCCCGAGCCCGAGCGCCATCAGTCCCGCGAGGACGACGAAGAGCGGCACGAGGAGAGCGTGCACCGGCGGCGCGAAGCCGTAGTAGACCATCGCGCCGGCGACGAGGAGGAACGCGAGGCAGAAGTCGACGAGGCCTGCGAGGATCGGCGACAGGACGACCGAGATCCGCGGAAAGTAGACCTTCGTGATCAGCGCGGCGCTGCCGACGAGGCTCGCCGAGGTCAGGTTCACGCTGTTCGAGAAGTAGTACCAGAGGGCCAACGTCGAGAGCGCGAACAGCGGATAGGGGATCGGCGTGTGCACCTTGCCGATGTGGTTGATGACGACCGTGAACACGATCATCGTCAGGAACGGCTGCAGGAGCGCCCAGGCCGCGCCGAGGACCGTCTGCTTGTAGCGGATCTTGATGTCGCGCCACGTCAGGAAGAGCAGGAGCTCACGGAAGCGCCAGAGGTCGCCGACGCCGAGGCCGGCGAAGCCGGACGGCGGGCGGATCACGAGCGTCGGCTGCTGCTTCTCCGTTGTGACTGCCGCTGCCATATGCACCTGACTGTAGCCTCGACCCGTAACGAATCCGTTAGACGGCCTGCCAGAACGATGGGTCGTGCTGGAGCTGCTCGTACACGCGGTCGGAGAGCTCCTTGTTTCGGCGCAGCGTCTCGCGTTCCCGCTTCACGACCGGGCGCTTGTCGACCCAGTACCACTTGCGCGCGCGAAGCTCCCAGGCGAGGCGCTCGCGCAGGCCCGCGCCGGGCGGCGGGTCGGGCGGCGGCTCGGGGACGCGCCCGATCGCCTCGCGGTCGCGGCGGCAGAGGCCGCCGCGGAAGCCCGCTCCGTGGTGGTAGACGAGGTCGTCGTAGACGGCGAACCAGAGCGGGCGCAGGTTGCGCCGGTTCGTGCGCTGGAGCGGGTACCAGTCGATGCCGCGCTCGCGCAGGACCCCGAGCAGGTTGCCGCCGGCGTCCGTGACCTCCTTGCCGGCCGCGTTCCGCCACGTGTAGCCGGGATTCCAGTCGCCGCCGATCTCCTGCCAGAAGCCGACGGTGGTCGCGGCGAAGGCCGGGTGCGGCTGAACGTCGTCGAGGTTCTCGTCGCGCCGGACGGCGGCGAGCGGGTAGCGCGCGAGTTTGTCGCCGAGGAACGGGGCGATGGGCGCGATCGGGAAGGCGTCGCCGTCGAGGAAGAGGAGGACGTCGTCCGGGTCGGCCTCGGCTTCGATCGTCTCGGCGAGCGCGTTCAGCTTCTCCGTATGGCTGAAGATGCCGTTCTCGAAGCTCTTCGTCGCGGCGAGGTCGGCGACGTGGTGGAACTTCGTGCCGTGCTGGGCGTGGTCGATGCCCTCGAGGTCGGCGTAGACGAGGTACGGCTGCGGCAGGTGACGGTCGAGGTAGCGCAGCTGGACGTCGATCCAGCGCGGGTCGCGCCAGTGCACGGTCGCGACGTGGATCACGGGCGCTTGACGGCGAGCGCGTGCAGCTTGTAGCCGAGCCCGAGCTCGTCCATGTGCGGCTCGAGCGCCGCGAGGATCCGCCTCGGCACCTCGTCGGCGAGGTCGACGTCGGCGTACGGCTCCTCGTAGGCGAGGTGCTCGGCGATCGGCGTAAAGGACGAGACCTTCGTCGCCACGTACGGCGTGTCGAAGCCTGAGCGGTCGAGGCAGTCGCGGAGCGTCGAGGGCGAGAAGTAGACGAGGTGGTTGCGGCCGTCGAACGTGCGGGCGCGCTCGTGGAGGACGCGGCAGGCGAGGCTCTCGACGTTCGGCACGACGACGAAGACCGCGCCGCCGGGGCGCAACACGCGCGCCACGTCCGCGAGCATCCGGCGCGGGTCGTTCGTGTGCTCGAGGACCGAGAGGAGCCCGACGGCGTCGAAGCTCGCCGGCTCGAAGCCGGCCTCCTCGAGCGGTACGTCCAGCACCTCGAGCCCGTACTCGTCGCGGGCGTACGTGAGCGCGCGCGGCGCGAACTCGATCCCGACGCCGTCCCAGCCGCGCCCGCGCGCGAGGTCGAGGAAGAGCCCGATCGAGCAGCCGACGTCGAGGAGGCGGCCGCCGCCCCGATACGGCTCGAGCAGGTCGAGGATCTCGCCGAACTTCTCCCGGTCGAGAGCGAGCTGCCGCTCCGAGGTGAGGACGTCGAACCAGAGATCGTTCGTCTCGGCGGTGCGGTACTCGTCGAGGACGACCTCCTCGCGCACCTGCGGGTTCACGAAGACGAGGCGGCAGTCCTCGCAGCGGACGAAGGTGAAGCCTTGCTTCTCGAAGAGGGGCCGCTGCGCCGAGCCGCCGCAGAGCGGGCAGTCGATCGTCCGGGCAAGGTGCTCCGCGAGCCGTCCCGTCTCGGGGTCGAGGAGGCCGGCGAGCTCGGCCTCGCGCGCGGCGAAGTAGCGGTCGCGCCCGGTCTCCTGGTCGAGGCTCACGGCTTCCTCGTCACCCCCATCGTCCCGATGTGCCGGAACGGTACGCGGTGGACCTGCGTGAAGAGCCAGAAGGCGGGGTTCCAGAAGACGTCGTCGCTGACGAGCACGCCGCCCCGGCGCAGGTGCCGCCACGCGACGCGGAACTCGAACAGCATGTGCCGCGTCGTGTGCAGCGAGTCGTGGAAGAAGAGGTCGACGGTCTCGCGGGCGAGGCGCGCGCGGAGGGTCTTGCGGGTGTCGCCGAGCACGAGCTCGAAGCGATGGCGCAGCTCGTCCGGGACGAGCCATGCAGGCTCGCGGCCCTCGGGGATCGGGTGGCCGAGCGCGTCGCGCGCGTCGGGGAGGTCGAATGAGAGCAGGCGGCCCTCGCCGCCGGTCGCCTCGAGCGCGCGCAGGAGGAAGCTCGAGCTCGCGCCGTTGAACGGGCCGGTCTCGACGACGAGGCGCGGGCGGAGCGCGCGCACGCTCAGGTAGAGGAGCTTCTTGCCCTCCTCGCTCGACTCGGAGTGACCAGCGGCGCGGGTCGCCGCGAGCTCGTCGCCGCCGGCGCGTGCGGATGCCGCCAGCTGCTCGTACACGCGGGGCGCAACGTCCTCGAACTCGTGCAGTAGTGCACGAAGCTCCGGTTCGGGGAAGCCAACGGCGGCCAGGGCCTCGAGGGCCGTGTCCTCGCCCCGGGCTCGCAACCGAAGAGCCGGGTAGCGCCAGCCGTCGCGCGCGATGCTCGGGAGCCTCGCTGCCTTCCGGACGAGCGTCATCGCGCGGCGGCGAGAAGGAGCTCGGCCAGCTCCAAGTCGAAGGGATCGTCGACGTCGACGGAATCGCGCTGCTCCATCACGTACGCGCGGCAGTCGCCGCCGTAGAGGTCGGGGCCGATGCGGTCGGCGCGGAGCGCGAGTATCGCCGGGCCGTTCCGCGCGTAGACGAGCGGCTTCTCCTGCCGCGTCGCGGCGTGGTCGTCAGCGAGGCGGACGAGCCGGTCGCCGTCGAGCGCCATCAGCGACCCCGGCCGGTAGCGGTGCGGCACCTCGACGACGCTGACGACCGAGTCGGCGCCGCTTGTGAGGAGCAGCTCGACGGCCTCGTCGACGTGGCGCGCCCGGCGGAGCGGCGAGGTCGGCTGGAGGAGGACGAGGACGTCGGCGCGGGGGAGCTCGCGGACGGCGTGCTCGATCACGTCGCGCATCGGCGTCTCGTCGGCGGCGAGCTCGGGCGGCCGGTCGAGCACCTCGGCGCCGAGCCCGCGCGCCGTCTCGGCAATCTCCCCGTCGTCGGTCGAGACCAGGGTGCGTGTCACCGCTTGACTCTCGCGCGCCGCGTCGACCGCCCACGCGAGCAGCGGCCGGCCGCCGAGCGGCGCGAGGTTCTTCCGCGGGATCGCCTTCGACCCGCCGCGGGCGGGGATGAGCGCCACGACCTCCACGCGCGTAGCGTTCCACACGCGCGTCGAGCACCTACAGCTTGCGCCAGAAGTCCGGGTCGTCGCGGATCGACGCGAAGACGCGCTCCGAGAGCTCGCGGTTGCGCCGCTCGATGCGCTGCCGCTCCTTCACGAGCGGGCGCTTGTCGCGCAGGTACCACAGCTTTGCGCGCGCCTTCCACACGAGCCTCCCGAGACGAGAGACCGGCGGCTCGGGCGGGAGCCACGGCGGCAGGAGCGGCACGACGCCGACCTCTTCGCGGTCGGCCCGCTCGATCATCGGCCGGAAGCCGGCGCCGTGGTGGTACACCCGCCCCTCGTAGACGCCGAACAGCACCGGGTGCACGCCGCCGCGGTTCGTCCGCAGGAGCGGGCGCCACTCGATGCCGCCCTCCCGCAGCAACCAGAGCAGCTTGCCGCCGACGTCGTCGACTTCCCGGCCGCGCGAGTCGGTCCAGGTCCACTCCGGCCCATGCGACCAGTCGCCGCCGATCTCCTGCCAGAAGCCGACCGTCGTGACGCAGAAGCACGGGTGCGGCTGGATGTCGCCGACGCTCTCGTCCCGCCGCACGGCGGCGAGCGGGAAGCGCGCGAGCTGCTCCTCGACGAACTCGCCGATCGGCGCGACCGGGAAGGCGTCGCCGTCGACGAACATCAACACGTCGTCGGGCGGCGCGTCCCGGCCGACCAGCGCTGCGAGCCGGTTCAGCTTCTCCGGGTGGCTGAGCTGGGCGCCGGCCTCCGCCGAGAGATGCATGACGGCGTCGAACCGCCGCTCCCACTCCGGCCCCACGCCCTCCAGGTCGGCGACGACGCGATGCGGCCGGTCGAGGTACCTCGCGAGGTGGTCGAGCTGGATGTCGATCCAGCGGTCGGTCTGGAAGTGGACGGTGAGGACGTGGATCATCACGCGCCCGCGCGCCCCCGCCGCCTCAGTAGGTGATGCGCTTGTCGATCCGGAACGTCGCGCGCGAGAGGATGTCGGCGATGCGCTCGCCCGCGTGGCCGTCGCCGTAGATCGGCTCGTGCGCGTAGTGCCCGTTGGAGATCTGTGCCCGCACGGCGTCGGCGACCTGCGCCCGGTCGTAGTCGACGTCGACGACGTTGGAGCCGCGCTGGCGGCCCTCCTGCCGCGAGCCGATGTTCACCGCGGGCGTGCCGATGAACGAGCCCTCCCGGATCGCCGAGCTCGAGTTGCCGACGACGCAGGCCGTCTTCGCCATCAGCTTCACGTAGTCGTCGGTGGCGAGGTTCTTGAAGAAGTGCAGCCGCGAGTCGTCCTCGTGCTCGCGGAACTTGCGGATCCCGCGCGCGATGTGCTCCGAGCCGGCGTCGGCGTTCGGCCACAG
>DASQWB010000080.1:0-15637 GCA_035640455.1 Gaiellaceae bacterium
TACTTCCGCACCTTCCGCGGGCGCGCGCTCGCCGCTGCGAACCTGCTCACCGACGAGGAGTCGGCGATCAAGGAGCTCGTGGCCGAGAAGCAGCTCGCGCGGCACTTCTCGTTCCTCCCGTTCACGGCCGAGACGGGCGAGATCTACAGCGCGCTCGACGTCGTCACCTTCCCGAACCAGGGCGTCGGCCTCGGCCGGCCCGTGCTCGAAGCGGCCACGTACGGAAAGCCCGTCGTCGCCTCGGGCTCGAACGACGGCGCGGGCGTCCTCCTGCCGAACCGCACCGGGCTCCTGCTCGACGACGCGAGCCCGCACGGGATCGCCGCCGGGCTCCGGCTCTTGATCGGCGACGCCGACCTGCGCCGCCGCCTCGGCGAGGCCGCCGCCGAGCACGCGCGCCGCCGGTTCGACCCGGCCGCGAACGCGCGCGCCGTCGAGGACGTGTACGACGCGCTGCTCGGCGTCGAGCGCACCGCTGAAGCCCCCGTGTGCGCCGCCACCGCTGCCGTGGCCTAGGTGCGGTTCACCGTCGCCGCAGCCCTCGCAGCGACTCTCATCGGAGGATGCGGCGGCACGAGGTCGTTCCGCATCCCGTCGTCGGCGATGGAGCCGACGATCCACTGCGGCAAGCCGAAGCCGGGTTGCCTCGGCGCCGCGGACGACCACGTCCTCGTCCGGCACGCGCGGCGCGTGCTCCGCGGCGACATCGTCGTGTTCGAGGCTCCTCCGGAGGCGGTGAGGAGATGCGGTTTCGGTGGCAAGTACATCAAGCGGGTCGTCGGGCTTCCGGGCGAGACGTGGTCGGAGCGCGACGGCTTTGTCTACATCGACGGCAAGCGGCTGAGCGAGCCGTACATCCGCCCAGATCGGCGGGACCACCTATCGCGGCTGCCGGTCCGGGTCCCGCGCGGTCACTACTTCGTGCTGGGCGACAACCGGGCCGCCTCGTGCGATTCGAGGGTTTGGGGACCGCTGCCCGCGAAGGACCTCGTCGGGAAGGTCGTGAAGATCGAGAGGGGGAGCTGACGCGCATCCTGCTCCTGACGCCCTCCGAGCTGACGCGCGACCCACGGGCGCGGCGGGCGGCGCTCGCGGCCCGGGCGCGCGGGCTCTCGCCGGTGGGCCTGTCCGGGCAGATCTCTGGCGCCGACCCGATCGAGCTCGACGGCATGCCGGTGGCGCGCCTGCCTCGCGAGCGCGTCGCGCCGGGGCTGCGCGCGGCCGGGCTCGGCGGGATGAAGCGCGAGAGCCCGCTCGTCCGCGAGGCGCGCGGCCTCTACCGGCTCCTGCGGCTCGCGCGGATGACGGTCGGGCTCTACCGGACGGGCCGCATCCTCGGCCGCTTCGACGTCGTCCACGCGAACGACCTCGACACCCTGCCGGCCGCGTGGCTCCTCGCGCGCGCCTCGGGCGCACGGCTCGTCTACGACGCGCACGAGCTCTACACGGAGCAGGAGCCGGACCCGCCGCGGCTGCACCGGGCGGTCGCGTCCGCGCTCGAGCGCATGCTGGCCCGCCGCGCCGACGCCGTCCTCACGGTGAGCGAGCCGATCGCGAACGAGCTCCGGCGCCGCCTCCGCCTGCGCGAGACGCCGGCCGCGGTGCTGAACGCGCCCGAGCGGG
This sequence comes from Gaiellaceae bacterium, assembly GCA_035640455.1. Lineage (GTDB taxonomy): Bacteria > Actinomycetota > Thermoleophilia > Gaiellales > Gaiellaceae > AC-50. The sequence goes on from DASQWB010000080.1 coordinate 1,624, forward strand.
ACGAGACGGAGCCGCCGCCGCGGCCGGACGGGCCGCTGCGCGCGATCTACCAGGGCGCGATGGGACCGGGCCGCCCGCTCGAGGACCTGCTCGTGGCGGCGGAGCACGCGCCCGAGGTGCGGTTCACGCTGCGCGTGGCGGGCGCCGACCCGGCCGCCCTGCGCGAGGCGGCCGCCCACCTGCCGAACGTCGAGGTGGTCGAGCCCGTGCCGCCGGACCGGCTCGTCGATGCGCTTCGCGGCCACGACGTCGGCCTCGTCATCAACCGGCCGGTGACGCGGAACGACGAGCTGGTCTTCCCGAACAAGCTCTTCGAGTACCTCATGGCCGGCCTCGCGGTGGCCGTCCCCCGCCTGCCGGGGATGACGCCGCTCGTCGAGGGCGAGGCCGTGGGGATCACGTACGAGCCGGGCAGGCCTGAGGAGCTCGGCCGCGAGCTGGCAGCCCTGACGCGCGACCCTGAGCGCGTCGCCCGCCTGCGAGAGACCGCGAGGCGCCGGGCGCTCGAGCGCTACAACGCCGAATCGCAGCGGGACGCGCTGGCGAAGATCTGGCGCGTCAGCTGAGTTGGCCGCTCGCCGTCCGCGGGCGGTGCCGCGGCCGCACCGTCTCGGCGGCCCAGGCGGCCGCGACCGCAACCGAGGGTCGCCGGCGATCGAGCTCGTACCCGAGCGAGCGGGCGACCGCTCCGCAAATTGCGGCGAGGGCGAGGCGCTCTCGCGGGTGGACAGCCGCGCGTCGGTCGACGGCGTCGCCGCGCCGGATCGCGCCCTCGTAGGTCCCGCTCTCCGCCGCGGCGAAGCTCGAGTTCTCCTTCATGTCGTAACCGGCGAGCCCGAGCATGGCGTCCTCCTCGACCGGCACCCCCACGAACTCGGCGACCCCTCCGATCGTCGCGCGAGGCGCGCCGGTGACGTCCTCGTAGCGGACGAGCCGGTGCCGCGCCGGGTCTTCGCGGGCAGTCCGCAGCCCGAGCGAGGCCGACGCGAGCCACAAGCGGCCCCACCTGACCGCGCGGCGGACGTCCGGCGCCTGACGAGCGTACGTCGACGAGTAGGCCGCGACGGGATCGCGGATCATGTGGACGAGCCGGTAGTCGCCGAACCACGCGAACAGCCGGTCGAGCCGGAACTCGTTCAGCACCGACTTCTCGCCGAGGCGCGGCTTGCCGAGCCGCTTGCGGTAGGCCTCGAGCGGTAGGAGGAAGAGCGAGCGGGCGCTGACCGGCCAGTCCTTCGACCGCGCGACGACCTTGCGCTCGTCGAGGCCCCACTCGCGAACCCGCGGCCATTCGAGGATCTCGGCGAGCCGGCCCTCGAACTCGGCGCGGTCGCGGGGCTCGCTCGCGGCTCCCTTACCGAAGAAGAGGAACTCGCTCGGCGGCACGGCGAGCGCGCTGCTCGAGCCGAGGATGCGCGCCATCAGCGTCGTGCCGCTGCGATTGATCCCGCCGACGAACACCGGCGGCCCTGCCTCCCTGGCCACGGGCGCGAAGCCTAGCGGCGGAGCCTGCGGGCTGCCTTGCGGCCGAGCCGGGCCACCTTCGCGAGTGCCGACGAATCCCAATGGCACGGATGGACGAGCACGATCGTCCGCTTCCCCGGCTCGAGGCGAAGGTCGGCCGGGTGCGCCCGGCGACCGTCCATGAACGTCGAGTCCGAGAAGTACGCGTCCCGCGGCACGTGGTACGCCTCGTACTCGAGCCCGAAGTCCGCCGGGTCGAGCTTCTGCGGCACCTCGGTCGCGGGAAAGCCCGGCACTGGCTCGTCCCACCCGTCGAAGACGTAATTGTTGTGGAACCCGAGCCGGTGGCACCACGGCGAGCCGTGCGCCGCCGCGCCCACGATCTCGATCCCGCCGCCTCGGAGCCGGGCGAGCTGGTCGCGGAGGTAGTCCGCCGCGTCCACGCCCTCGAGCCGCTGCAGCGTCACGAGGTCGTTGTGGAAGCCGACCTCGTGGCCGAGCTCCTGGAAGCGGCGCAATCGTGGGAGCAGCGCCGGCTCGCGCCAGTACGGCGCCGTGTGCAGCACGAAGTACGTCGCCCGGAGGCCCCGCGCGTGCTCGAGCCGCGCGAGCTCGAGCGGGCTGTCGAGCCGCGAGTCGGCGTCGTGCCGCAACGCCAGGTCTCCTACGCCGCGAGCGAACTCGCGCATCGGCACGACCTCGCGATCGCCGAGCCGGTCGAGGAAGCGCTCGTACTCGGCGTACGTGAACCGCCGCTCCGTCCACGGGAAGAGCAGGCGGCTCGCGAGCGGCTCCTTCACGGCAGGCGGATCTTGACCCGTAGGCTTCGCGCTTCGTCGATTCGAAGGAGGCACACGATGGCGATCGGAGCCCTGTTCGAGCTCCCCGGCGTTACCCAAGAGCAGTACGACGAGATCACGAACCGGCTGACCGACGGCCGCGGCCTGCGGGCGACCTCCGACTGGCCGGTCGAGGGAATCCTCTTGCACGTCGCGGGGCCGACCGAGAACGGATGGCGTGTGCTGGACGTCTGGGAGTCCGAGGAGGCGTTCCAGCGCTTCGGCGAGCACCTCGGGCCGATCGCGAGCGAGGCGGGATTGACGAGCCTCGAGCCGCAGATCTTCCCGGTGCACAACCTCGTGACGGGTTAGCCCTTCACGATTCCCGAACCCGCGGCTGCGATCATGAGCGGCCGTGTGCGGGATCTGCGGAGTCGTCGCGCTCGGTCGGCCGCCCGAGGCCGAGACGGTCGCGCGGATGGCGGCCGAGCTCGACCACCGGGGCCCCGACGGCGACGGCTCGTACGCGGCGGAGGGGGTCGCGCTCGGGTTCCGCCGGCTCGCGATCATCGACCTGAGCGAGGCCGGGAACCAGCCGTTCGCGAGCGAGGACGGCGCGCTCCGGCTCGTCCACAACGGCGAGGTCTACAACTACCGGGAGCTGCGTCGCGAGCTCGAGGCCCTCGGCCACCGCTTCCGCAGCGTGACCGACACCGAGGTCATCCTCGCCGCCTACCGCGAGTGGGGCGAGCGCTGCGTCGAGCGCTTCAACGGCATGTGGGCCTTCGCGCTCTGGGACGAGCCGCGGCGCCGCCTCTTCTGCTCGCGCGACCGCTTCGGCGTCAAGCCGTTCTACTACCGCACGGGCGGCGGCCGGTTCGTCTTCGGGAGCGAGCCGCGCGCCTTCCGCGCCGACCCGGAGACGCGGCTCGAGCCGAACCCGCGCGCCGTCCGCGACTACCTCGACCAGGCCTACCTCGACCACACCGACGAGACGTTCTTCGCCGGGCTCCGCAAGCTGCCGCCGGCGCACTCGCTCGTCGTCGACGAGCACGGCCTGCGCCTCTCGCGCTACTGGACGCTCGAGGAGCACGAGCCGCCGGCAGGCGACGCCGCCGACGCGCTCCGCGAGCTCTTCCTCGACTCGATCCGTCTGCGCCTGCGAAGCGACGTCCCCGCCGGGACCGCGCTCTCCGGCGGGCTCGACTCCTCGGCGATCGCCGTCGTCGTCGACCGGCTGCTCCACACCGAGAAGGAGAACGCCGTCGCGGTCGGCCCGCGGCAGCGAACCTTCACCGCCTACTTCGAGGTGCCAGGCTTCGACGAACGCCCTTACGCACGCGCGGTCGTCGAGCGGACGGCCGCCGAGCCGCGCTGGATCACCTTCGGGCCGGAGGAGCTCGCGGGCGACCTGCCGGCGATTGTCGAGGCGCAGGGCGAGCCGTTCGGGTCGACCTCGATCTGCGCCGGCTGGTACGTGATGCGCGAGGCGCGGCGGGCGGGCGTGACGGTGATGCTCGACGGCCAGGGCGGCGACGAGGTGCTCGCCGGCTACCGCGCGCACCTCGGGTTCCGACTCGCCGACCTGCTCGCGGCCGGGCGGCTGCGCGAGCTCGGCGAGGAGCTGCGGAGCTTCCACGGCGTGCACAGCGCCTCGGCGCTCGTGACGGCGCTGTCACGGCCGTTCGCGCCGGAGGCGCTGACGCGGCTGGTTCGATCGCGGGCGCGCGGCGCCGGCGCGCTCGTCCACCCGGACCTCCGCGCGGTCGCTCCCGCGCCGGCGCCGAACGGCTCGCCGTTCCCCGACCGGCTGCGGCGCCACCAGCAGCTGATCCTCACGCGGCGCGGACTGCCGGAGCTCCTCCGCTACGAGGACCGCAACTCGATGGCGCACTCGATCGAGGCCCGTGTGCCGTTCCTCGACTACCGGCTCGTCGAGCTCTGCTTCTCGCTTCCGGGCGGCGAGCTCATCGGCGGCGGGCGGACGAAGGACGTGCTCCGCCGTGCCCTCGGCGACCTCCTCCCGCCGATCGTGCGCGAGCGCCGCGACAAGCTCGGCTTCGTGACGCCGGAGCGGCACTGGCTACGCGGCTCGCTCGGCGAGCTCACGGGCGACGTCTTCTCGTCACGCTCGTTCGCCGAGCGCGGGTTCGTGGACGCGGCCGCGGCGCGACGCCGGCTCGAGCGGCACCGGCGCGGCGAGGTCGAGGCCGGCATGGAGCTCTGGCGCGCGCTCAACGTCGAGCTCTGGGCCCGCGCCTGCCTGGACGCGTGAAAGTCCTCTTCCTGACGACGAGCTACCCCTCGCCGGAATCGCCGGTCGACGGCGTCTTCGTGCGCGAGCATGCGCGCGCCGCCGCGCTTGCCGGCGCCGACGTGCGCGTGGTCCACCTGCAGCGGACGCCGGGCCGCCGCGGCCTCTACGAAGCGGCGGCCGAGGATGACGACCCGCCGCTCGTCCGCGTCCGCTACCGGCGCTTCGGCCGGCCGCTCAGCTACGCCGCCTTCCTCGCCGGAGCGCGGTCGGTCGCGGGCGAGCCGGACGTCGTCCACGCGAGCTCGCACCTCTCCGCGCTCGCGGCGCTCACGCTCCGCGGGCCGCTCGTCTACAGCGAGCACTGGAGCATCTTCCTACCCGACAACCCGGCCCGGCTGCCGGCGCCGATGGCGCATGCGGCGAGGTTCGCGCTCGAGCGGTCGCAGCTCGTGCTCGCGCCGAGCGAGGCGATGGCGGCCGCGCTCGCCGCCCACGCGCCGCGGGCGAGGATCCGCGTCGTGCCGAACGTCGTCGACGACGAGCTCTTCCGGCCCGCCGAGCACGAGCCGTCGCACCGCCTGATCAGCGCCGGTCTGATGGGCGAGAACGGCGCCAAGGGCTATGACGTGCTCTTGGAGGCCATGGCGCTCGTGGACGGTGCTGCCCACCTGGAGCTCGTCGGCGACGGGCCGCGCCGCGCTGAGTACGAAGCGCTCGCGCATCGGCTCGGGCTCGCGAAGCGCGTGCGCTTCAGCGGCCTCCGGTCGAAGCCGGAGCTCGCCGAGCGGATGCGCCGCGCCGACCTCTTCGTGCTCGCGAGCCGCTTCGAGAACAACCCCTGCGTCGTGCTCGAGGCGATGGCGAGCGGCCTGCCGGTCGTCGCGACCCGGGTCGGAGGGCTCCCGGAGCTCGTGGACGAGCGCAGCGGCCTCATCGCCGAGCCGCGCGACCCGCAGAGCATCGCGGCCCGGATCGACGAGGCGCTCGACCGCCTCGATGCCTTCGACCGCCAGGAGATCGCACGGCGTGCGCGGGAGCGCTTCGGGCCCGCGGCGGTCGGGAAACTCCTCGTCGAGGCCTACGAGGACGCGCGGAAGGCGTCGAAGGCGAGGCCTGGGACGAGGCCGTAGCGGCGCCTCCGAACCGCTTCGTGCATTAGTGCACGAGCCTCCGAAGGGTCGCGCTCGCCGCGGATCGACCGGAGCAGCGCCGGGTCGCGCCAGAGCTCGTCGCGGAGGCGCTCGCGGCTTCGCACGCGCTCCTCGACGCGGCTGCGCGTGACGGCGCCGGGGTGCTCGCGATAGCGGTAGAGGACATCCGGGATCGCGCCGAGCTCCCACGTGCGGGCGATCCGCCGCCACAGGTCGTAGTCCTCGTTCGCGCCGTAGTCGGCGCGGTAGCCGCCCGCCCGCCACACGGCCTCGGCCCGCAGCGCCACGGCGCCATGCGTGAACGGGTTCCGGAGCAGCAGCCGCCGCCGGAGTGCCGCGTCGTCGTCCGGGAGCACGACCGTCGCCGTGCGGCCGATGGTCTCCACGCCCGTAACGACGAGCGCCACACGCGGTCGCGCCTCGAGGTAATCGACCTGCCGCTCGAGCCGCTCCGGGAGCGAGACGTCGTCCGCGTCCATGCGCGCGAGGAGCGGCGCACGCGCCTCGCCGAGCGCACGGTTGAGCGCCGCGACGAGCCCGAGCCGCTCCTGCCGCAGTACGCGCACTCGTTCGTCCGCGACCGCGGCGAGCATCGCCGGCGTCTCGTCCTCGGAGCCGTCGTCGACGACAAGGAGCTCGAACTCGGCGAGCGTCTGCGCGAGCACGCTCTCGAGTGCCTCGCGCAGGAACACCGCGCCGTCCCGCACGGGGAGGAGGACGCTGATCAGCGGACCTGCGCCGCCGCCCAGATCTCTCCCCACGCGTGGACGAGCTCGGTCGGCTCGAGCCCGGCCTCATGGAGCTCGGCGAGGAGATCCTCGTCCGTGTACTCGACGAAGTGCTGCGGGTCGCTGCGGTGCTCGAGGCCGAGCTCGCGGCGGAGCGGCACGTGCCAGTGGCGCGTCCGCGCGGGGACGCGGAGCAGGAGCCGCTCCGGGCGAGCCGACTCGACGAGCGTCCGCAGGAGCTCGACGCGCCGCTCGACGTGCTCGAGCACGTTCGAGAGGACGACGACGTCGAACCGCTCCTCAGGCCGCCATGTCAGCACGTCCGCCTCGACGTATTCCACGTTCGGCTGCGCCGAGCGCTCGCGCGCGAACGCGAGGTAGCGCGGGCTCACGTCGACGCCGACGACGCGGGCGCCTGCTCGCTCGGCCAGGTCGCGCGCGAGCTCCCCCTTGCCGCAACCGACGTCGAGCACGCGCTCGCCGAGCCGCACCCGCTCGACGAAGAAGTCGTGGTAGGCGGTCAGCCGGTGCTTTGCATGGACGCCGCCGTCGTAGCGGATCGCCGCGTGGTCGATCTCGCGCTGCAGGTGGTCGTCGAGCGCGAAGAGCTCGCGCAGCGCGTCAGCCGCCTCGCGGCGCTCCGCGAGGACGTTCACCCACGACTGGAAGACACGGCGCGCGAGCTTCGGCGGCACCCGGCCGAGCGCCGCCCGCCATGCCGCTCGGATCAACCCCGAACGAGGCGCTCCAAGACCTCGCGGTGGCGATCGACCCACGGCCGGACGTCAAACGCGAGCGAACGCTCGCGCGCGGCGGCGGCGTAGTCCGGCAGCCGGTCCGAGACCGCCCGCACAGCCTCGGCGAGCTCCGGCGGCGCCGGCGGGTGGTCGCGGTCCCAATCGAGCGGCGCGTCGATCCCCACGCCCGCCTCCTCGCCGACGAGCTCGGGCGTGCCGCCGCTCCGGGAGTAGACGACCGGAACACCGCACGCCATCGCCTCGAGCACGACCGTCGGGCACGGGTCGTTGTACTTCGTGTGCAGGAGCACGTCCGCGCGACGATACAGCGCAGGGGCCGCGGCCTGGCTGTACGTCCCAAGGAACTCGACGCGGTCGGCGACGCGGTCGAGGAGCGACGCGAGCTCGCGGCGGACGACGCGGGGATCCGGATCCCAGGCCGCCCGGCCCGCGACGAGGAGCCGCGCCTCGGGGAGGAGCCGGAGCGTCACGAGCGCCGTCTCGAGACGGTAGCGCTGGTACTGGTTGCCGCCGAGGAGGAGCGTGAGCGGCCGGTCGCCGCCGCGCTCGCCGGGCGTGAAGAGCTCCGTGTCGACCGGGTTCGGCAGCACCTCCGCGGGGCCCTTCCGCGCCTCGAGCCACAAGTCCGAGCTGACGCGGCAGAACTCGCTCTGGAAGAAGACGTAGTCGGCGGCGTGGACACCCTCGGCGAGCGGCTCGTTCGTCCGCGACCAGCCCGGGCCGTGCCAGCCGCGATACGCGACGCCGTCCTGGTTCCAGACGACGGCTGCGCGCCGCTCGCGCGCGAGGAGCATCAGCTCGCGCGAGTCCCGCGGGCGGTTGCTGCTCCCGAGGTAGAGGACGTTGAAGGCCTCCGGCTCGTTCGGATAGGCGGCCTGGAGGTGCTGGAACTTGACCATGCCGCCGTGGACGGGCTCGTCCGGGCCCGGGATCCGGTCGTGCCCGTAGAAGACCGCGATCCGATCGGTCGCGGGGGCGCCGCGCGCGATCCGCGCGTGTCGCAGGCGCACCGCCGCCCGCTCGGCGCGCGACTCCACACGGCGACGAACCCGGCCGAGCACCCTCCTCATGCGAGCCCGAGCGCGTCGAGGTACCCGTCGGCGACCTCCCCGAGCTTCGGCACCCGAATCGCCGCGCGCCGCTCGTCGAGCTCTTGCGCCAGCCGATCGAGGAGCTCCGGCAGCGCTTCGCGCTCGTCGTAGCCGAAGCCGGCGTCGCCGACGAGCTCGTGGTGCCCGCCGCTTCGGACGTAGAGCGCCGGCAGGCCGCACGCGAGCGCCTCGAGGAGCGCGTTCGAGCACGGGTCGGCGAGGCTCGCGGTGACGTAGACGTCCTGCCGGCGGAGTACCTCGGCGAGCTCCGCGGAGGGCAGCGGCTCGAGCACGTGCTCGGCCTGCACGGGGGCCGACGCCCGCCCGACGAAGGTGAGCTCGTACCGGTCGCGGTCGACGTGCGTCGCGAGCCAGGCGTACGTCTCGCCGCCCTTGCGCGGATTGTCCGACCAGCTCGTCGCGACGACGCGGACGCGGCGCCCGGCGAGCGGCTCGCGCTCGCGCGGCGGATGGAAGATCGCGGGATCGACGGCGTTCGGGATCACGACCGGCTCGCGCAGCTCGATCCCGAGCTCGCGGTGCGCTTCGAGGCTGTAGCGGGACTGGAAGACCGTCGCGTCGGCGTGCCGGCGGTTCAGCTCCGCGATACGGCGGTCGGCGCCGTCGTCGGCGCCGCGGTAGAGCTGGATCGGCCCGTCGACACGGTGGACGACGCGCGCCCCTGCCGGCGGCTCGCCTTCGAGAAGGTATGCGTGGAGGAGCACGCTGCGGGCACGCCTCGGGAGCCGGCCGTCCGAGACGCGCAGGCCCCGCCGCTCGAGCTCCCCCCGCAGCGCGAGCAGGAACTGGTTCGAGCCTCCGTACGGCGGCGGCCGCAGCCGGTGCGAGATGGCGACGTCGGGCGGGCGCAGCCTCATCCTGCGACCTCCCGCAGGAAGTGCCCGTAACGGCACGCGATCACCGGCGTCGAGTACAGCTCCTCGACGGTCTGCCGCGCCCGCGCGCCGAGCTCGGCCCGAAGCCGCGGGTCGCGGAGCCGTTCGACCGCGGCCCGCCACTCCTCCGGCGACTCGGCGACCATCCCGGCCCCGTGCGCGGCGATCGCCTCGACGTACGACTGCTGCGGGCTCGCCACCGCCGGCAGGCCGGCCGCCATCCCGAGCGTGATCTTCCACTCGCTGTGGCCGAGCTCGTAGCCGTTCACGAGGCGCTTCGGGGAGACGATCGCGTCGCAGCTCCGCAGGACGCGAGCGTAGCCGCGGAGACTGAACGGCTCGAACCGCACGGGAACGACCTCCGCGAGCTCGTCGAGCTCGGGCGGCGGCGCGTCGGAGACGACGACGAGCTCGACGCCGCGAGCGCCGGTGAGCGGCTCCCGAAGGAGCGTCAGCGGCCGCGCCTTCTGCGAGCGGCCCGACCACACGAGCCGGAGCACCCGCCCCTCGTGCGGCGGCCGCGGCCGGAAGATGCGCAGGTCGACGTTGTCCGGGATCCACGTGGCGCGCTCGTTGTAGCGGCGGACGATCCCGAGGATGTAGCTCGAGTCGGCGACGACCGCGTCCGCGCCGCGCGTCATCGCCTCCGCGTCACGCTGCTGCTCCGTCGTCGGCTTCGTCCGCGGCACGTCGTAGTCGCCCCAGATCTCGTAGTAGTTGACGTTCGCGTCGAAGACGACGCGACCGCCGGTCGCCCGCACCCGCTCCGCCGCCGCTTGCGCGCGCTCGCCCATCGCCTTCGCGAAGACGACGACGTCGTAGCGCCGCTCCGGCCGGTAGAGCTCGTTCCGGAGGCGCGTGTTCGCGTTCAGCCAGCGCGCGACGTTCGCGACGCGCATCGCCACGCTCGTCTCGAGGCCGCGGAACGTCGCGCGCTCGGCGGTGAGCGTCGAGGGCGTCGCCCAGCCGACCCGGAGCTCCGGCCGGCCGCCAAGCCGGATCAATCGCTTCGGCGGCGGGCGACGAGCGGCGCGTCGGTCTCGGCGCCCGCGGCCTCGCTCGTCCAGCGGAGCAGCGGCCGCACCGGCCCGCCGATCCTCCCGGCGAAGGCGCCGCGAGCCGTCGGGCCCTCCCGCTCGACGACCTGGAACGTGAGCGCCGACTCGACCTCGGCGTGCCGCCAGGGCTTGCGCCCGAGGAGCGGCGACTTGACGGAGACCGTGACGTGGAGGGTGCTCTCGTTCAGCAGGTGCTCCGGGATCCACGCCGTGATGACGTAGTGGCCCGGGTCGCGCGGCTCCGTCCAGACCGGATTCGTGTCCATGGCGCTGAAGACGAGGCTCCCGCGCTCGTCGACGAGGTCGATCCACGGGAACACCGTCTCGCGGCGCAACAGGTCGAACCCGATCTCGATCCCGACCGGCTCCGAGACGTCGACGACGTCGGAGGTGGCGCCGGTCGCGTCGACGACGCGCGCCGAGCGAAGCCGCGCCCAGTCGTCCCCGGGGGCCGTCGTCCGATCCCGCCACTCGCGCCGCGCGGAGGTGCCGTGGTCGCCGTGCAGGTAGTGCCCGATCACCTGCTCGGCCGGGCCGTCCTCGACGAGCCGGCCGCCGTCGAGCAGGATCAGGCGGGGGCAGAGCCGCGCGATCGTCGGCATCGAGTGCGAGACGAAGAGGACGGTGCGGCCGGAGCGGCCGAAGCTCTCCATCTTGCCCAGGCAGCGCTTCTGGAACTCGGCGTCGCCGACGGCGAGCACCTCGTCGACGAGCAGGATCTCGGGCTCGAGGTGCGCCGCCACCGAGAACGCGAGCCGGACGGTCATCCCGCTCGAGTAGCGCTTCACCGGCGTGTCGAGGAACTTCTCGACGCCCGCGAACTCGACGATCTCGTCGAACTTCCGCACGATCTCCGACCGGCGCATGCCGAGGATGGCGCCGTTCAGGAAGATGTTCTCGCGGCCGGTGAGCTCGGCGTGGAAGCCCGTGCCGACCTCGAGCAGGCTGCCGACGCGGCCGCGGATGTCGGCGTAGCCCGCGGTCGGCTCCGTGATGCGCGACAGAAGGCGCAGGAGCGTCGTCTTGCCTGCGCCGTTGCGGCCGATGATCCCGAGCACCTCGCCCTCGGCGACCTCGAAGGAGACGTCACGGAGCGCCCAGATCGTCTCGTGCTTCGTCCGGCCGGTGCGGAGCGTCCGGAGTCCGTGCATCAGGTGGTCGCGGAGCGTGTCGATCGACGAGTGCAGCTCGCCGATGCGGTAGCGCTTGCCGAGCCCCTCTGTCCTGATCGCCTGCATCGTCAGATCAGGTCCGCGAAGTAGCGCTCGACCCGCTTGAAGTACCAGAGCCCGCTGAGCGTGATCGCGAGCCCGATGCCGAGGCTCTCGAGGTAGACGCGGTAGTGCGGGAGGCCGCGCCCGAGGACGGCCCAGCGGAAGCCGTCGATCACGCCGGTCATCGGGTTCAGCGCGAGCAACCACTGCGTGTGCGGCTTGACGGCGGTGATCCCCCAGAGGATCGGCGTGACGAAGAACCAGATCTGGATCAGGAACGGCAGCACGTACGGCACGTCCCGATAGCGCACGTTCAGGGCCGAGAGCCAGAGCCCGACGCCGAAGGCCGCGAGCAACGCCATCCCGAGGAAGACCGGGATCACGACGGCGTGCCAGTGCGGCGCGCGCCCATACCAGAGGAACATGCCGATCAGGACGGTGAAGGCGCACAGGAAGTCGATCACGGGCGCGACCACCGACCCGAGCGGGATGATCAGGCGCGGGAAGAAGACCTTCGTGATGAGGTTCTGGTTCCCGACGATGCTCGTGCTGCTCGCGGAGAGGCAGGCGGTGAAGTACGTCCACGGCAGCATCGCGGTGAAGACGAAGAGCGGGTACGGCACGTGGTACTCCGACTTCAAGTGGAGGCCGCGGTGGAAGAGGAGCGTGAAGACGATCGTCGCGAGGAGCGGCACGAGGATCGCCCAGGCCGCGCCGAGCGCCGTCTGCTTGTACTTGACCTTGACGTCGCGCCAGATGAGGAAGAAGAGGAGCTCGCGGTAGGCCCAGAGCTCGCGCAGGTCGAGCGACACGCGGCGGCGGCGCGGCTGGATCCGGCGGACGCGTGTCGGCGCAGCAACCGAACTCACGAGGCATTCCTCCGCACGACGTGGTTTCCGAGCACGAGCACGTCCATCTTCGTCTTCTGGAAGGTCTCCGCGGCGTGTTCCGGCGTCATCACGATCGGCTCGTTCTCATTGAAGGACGTGTTCAGGACGACGGGGACGCCGGTGAGCCGCTCGAACTCCTTGATCAGCCGGTAGTAGCGCGGGCTCGTGCGCTCCTCGACCGTCTGCAGCCGGCCGGTGTCGTCGACGTGGTTCACAGCCGGCATCTTGGCGCGCTTGTCCGGCTTCGTCTCGTAGACGAGGACCATGAACGGCGACGGGTAGTCCTGCTCGAACCAGTCGTCGGTCGCCTCGGCGAGGATCGACGGCGCGAACGGCCGGAACGGCTCGCGGTGCTTGATCCGTGCATTCAGGACGTCCTTCATGTCCGCCCGCCGCGGGTCGACGACGATCGAGCGGTTGCCGAGCGCCCGTGGCCCGAACTCCATCCGCCCCTGGAACCAGCCGACGACGTCGCCGGCGGCGATCCGCGCAGCGACCTCCGGGAAGAGCGCCTCGTCGTCGAGGCGCTCCGCGGCGAGCCCCGCCGCCGCGACCGCCGCCGCGCACTCGTCGTCGGAATAGGCCGGGCCCGTGTAGGCGTGCTCCATCACGAACCCGCGCTCGCGGCCGAGCTGCTGGTTCCAGACCCAGTACGCGGCGCCGACTGCCGTGCCCGAGTCGCCCGCGGCCGGCTGGACGTAGACCTCCTCGAACGGCGTCTCCGGGCGGATGCGACCGTTCGCGACCGCGTTCAGCGCCACGCCGCCGGCGAGGCAGATGTTGGGACTATGCGTCCGCTCCCAGAGATCCCGGACGAGGTGGAGGTACGCCTCCTCGAGCATCGCCTGGAGCCCCGCGGCGACGTCCTCGTGCGTCTCGGTCAGCTCGGTCCGCGGCTCGCGCGCGGGCCCGAAGGCCTCGATCATCCGGTCGGAGTAGATGCGGCCGATCGACGGCGAGGCCTCGTCCCAGGTCATGTCGACGCCTTCCTTGTCGTGCGTGAAGTAGTCGAGGCCGAGCTCGAAGAGCGAGCCGTCGAGCCGGACGAGGTCGTGCATGCGCGCGAGGTGGCGCTCGGGGTCGCCGTAGGGCGCGAGGCCCATCACCTTCCCCTCGTCGCCGTAGGACGGAAAGCCGAGCCACTGCGTCACCGCGGTGTAGAAGATCCCGAGCGAGTGCGGGAAGAGGACGCGGTCGAGGACGGTGAACCTGGACCCGTGTCCCTCGGCGAGCATCGTCGAGGCGAAGTCGCCGAAGCCGTCGACCGAGAGGATCGCGGCGTCCTCGAACGGCGAGACGAAGAACGTGCTGGCCACGTGCGCCTGGTGGTGCTCGACGTTGTGCACTGGTGCACGAAGCGCATCGGGGGGCGCGTCGAGAGCGCGCGCGAGCGCGGCGCGGACGTCGCGCACCTTCGCCGCGTTCTCGAGCCGGGCCTTCAGGTAGCGCGCGCTCGCGCCGTGGCGGATCGTGCGCAGGAGCTTCCGCCCGAGGTTCGCCTTGGGGTCGCGCGAGACCGCGACGTGGTCGAGATCGCCGATGCTCAGGCCGGCATCCGCGAGGCACCACGCGGCGGCGGAGGCCGGAAAGCCGGCGCAGTGCTTGACGCGGTTGAAGCGCTCCTCCTCGGCCGCCGCCACCAGCTCGCCGTCGATGAGGAGTGCCGCCGCCGCGTCGCCGTGATAGGCGTTCAAACCCAGAATCGCGGTCACGCGGCCCGTATTGTGT
>DASQWB010000081.1:0-35849 GCA_035640455.1 Gaiellaceae bacterium
GGAGCCCGCCGTTCGGCGGGGCGGGCTCCGCTTCGCCACGCTACTTGTCGTCCTCGGCGGCCTGCTTCGGCGTCACCGTGAGCGTGATCACCTTTTCGCAGTTCGCGAAGACGTCGTGCTCGGACGCGTTCTCGTAGGCCACGTCGTCGCCTGGGCCGCAGTCGACCCGGTCGACCTGGTTGTCGGGCGCGAGCGCGTGCATGACGTCGTTGCCGTCGCCGCCGTTCTCGATGTCCGCACCGGAGCCGACCCAGATCCGGTCGTTCCCGTCGCCGCCGTTCACGACGTCGTCGCCCGGCCGGCCGCGGAGGACGTCGTTGCCGGCCTGGCCCTCGATCGTGTCCCTGCCGGGGCCACCGCGGACGAAGTCGTCGCCCGCGCCGCCGAGCAGCCGGTCGTTGCCGCGGCCGCCGTAGATCCGGTCGTTCCCGGCCTCGCCGTCGACGGTGTCGTCGCCGGCCCGAGCGGCGACGAGGTCGGGACCAGGAGTGCCGATAATCGTGTCGTTGCCCTTCGTGCCCTTGAAGACGTCGGCCGAGGCGACCGCGCCGAGCGCGAGCGCGGCCGCGGCGAGCACCGCGAGAACGACGAACCAGACTTTCATGCCCACCTCCCTGTCGGACTTCCTTGCTCCGATCGTCTTCCGGCTGGATCAGCAGCCGGTTCGTCGCTCGTTAGCCGCGCGTAAAACGCCACAGGCGGGCGGGCTCAGGCGCGCGTCAGCTCGGGCTCGGCCAGCTCGGCGGCGGTCGGCTGGGGGAGGCGGACGACGAAGCGCGTCAGCCGGCCGGGCTCGCTCTCGACCTCGACCGTTCCTTTCATCCCCTCCGTGAGCTCCTTCACGATGGCGAGCCCGAGACCCGTGCCGACGGCGCGCTCGCCGCCGTAGCGGGAGTAGAGGAAGAAGCGCTCGAAGGCGCGCGGGAGCTCGTCCGGCTGGAGGCCGGGACCGGTGTCCTCGACGGCGATCGAGCCGGGCTCGGCGACCACGCGGACGACGCCGCCCGGCTGCGTGAGGCGCAGCGCGTTCTCGACGAGGTTCGAGACGATCTGGAGCGTCCGGTCGCCGTCGCCGATCGCGGGCGCGGCCGCGGGCGCCACCGCCTCGAGCGTGACGCCGAAGGAGCGGGCCTGCGCCTCGTACCGGCGCACGGCCTCGCGAGCCGCGACGCCGAGGTCGATCGGCTCGGCGTGGACGCTGAACTCGCTCTTGTTCATCCGCGCCAGGTCGAGCAGGTCGCCGACGAGCCGCTCGAGGCGCGCCGCCTCGCGGCCGATCGTCTCCGTCGCCTCGTCGACCGAGACGGCGCCGTCGGCGAGCCCCTCGGCGTAGCCGCGGATCGCCGTCAGCGGCGTCTTCAGCTCGTGGCTGACGGAGAGCAGGAACGAGCGCTCGGCCGCCTGCGCCTTTCCGAGTTGCGTCGCCATGTCGTTGAAGGACTCGGCGAGAAGGGCGAGCTCGCGCGCGCCTTCGACGGGAATCGGGGCCGGGGAGCGCGCCGCCGCCAAGCTTCGGGCGGCGTTCGCCACCCGGCGCACCGGGCGCGCGATCGCACGCGCGAGGAGGAACGTCGCGAGCGCCGCCAGCGCCGCTCCGGCGAGCGCGGCGACGAGGAGGCCTTCGAGGAACGGTCGCGCCGCGGTGGCTCCGAGCCGCGTCGGCCGCAGGAGCACGAGTGCCTGGTTGCCAACCTTGCGCGCGGCGTAGAAGTAGCGCTCGCCGTCGATCCTGATCGTCCCCTGGACACGGCGGCCCTTGCGCAGGAGCGGCGCCTTGTCGGCCGGGAAGTACGGCGAGGATCCGTCGAGCTTCGCCTTCTCCGCGCGCTCGCCCTGCCGCGAGAGGTAGGGCTGCAGCGCTTCGAGCCGCGAGAGCGGGAGCAGCGAACGCCTCCGCTCGTTCGTCGCGAGGAGGTCGGCCTGGTTCGCGAGCCCACGCAGCGTCGCCCGCTCGACCTCTCGGCGCGTGAGCACGGCACCGAGCGCGAGCGTGAGCCCGATCGAGAGCACGACGGCGAGGAACGTCGCCGCGAACAGGCGCGTCCGAAGCGAGTCGAGCCGGGTCATGGCTGGACGGCCTTGTACCCGGCGCCGCGAACTGTGCGGATCAGCTCCGGCCGGCCGAGCTTGCGGCGCAGCTGCGCCACGTGGACGTCGACGGTTCGCGTGCCGCCGTGGTAGGCCATGCCCCAGACCCGATCGAGGAGCTGCTCGCGCGAGAAGACGATGCCCGCGTGCTCGAGCAGCCACGCGAGCAGATCGAACTCCTTGCTCGTCAGCTCCACGCGCTTGCCCGCCACCGTCACCTCGTGCGCGTCGCGCCGCAGCTCGACGTCTCCGAGCTCGAGCGTCTCGTCCTGCGGCCGGTCCTCGGTCCGTCGCAGCACCGCCTTGATGCGCGCGGCGAGCTCGCGCGGTGAAAACGGCTTCGTGACGTAGTCGTCGGCACCGACCTCGAGGCCGGCGACGCGGTCCGGCTCCTCGTCGCGCGCGGTCAGCATCACGATCGGCACGCTCGAGCCCGAGCGGATGCGGCGACAGACGTCAAAGCCGTCCATTCCGGGCAGGCCGATGTCGAGCACGACCATCCGCACCGGGTGGCGCGCCAGCTCGATGAGCGCCTCCTCGCCCGACCGGACCCAGATCACGCGGTACCCGGCGCGCTCGAGGTAGCCGCGGACGAGCGAGCCGATCGAGCGCTCGTCCTCCACGAGGAGCACGGTCGGCCCGAACGACGGTGCGGCGCCGGCCGAGTCGGTCTCGACGGGCGGCGCGGTGCTCATCAGCGCCTCGAGACCTGGACGCTGATCGCCGGGGCGCTGCCTTCGCGTAGCGTCGTCGCTCGCATGCCGCGGCGGAGGGCGGCCAACGAGACGGTCTTGCCGCCCAGCGTGACCCGCGTCCCAGACGTGACGGGGATGGTGACGAGCTCGCCCGTGCGCTCGTAGAGCGTCAGCGAAGCGGGCGCAATGGCGCGGATCTTCCCCTGGTCGAGCCGGTAGTCGTGGAGGCCGGTGCCGTCCTTCAGCACGATCTCCGCCTTGACCATCTTCGGCCCGAGGAGGTAGGCGGAGAGCCCGCCCGGCAGCGCCAGCCCGGACTGGACGAGGAGCAGCACGGCGTTCAGCGTCAGCAGGGCGGCAAAGGCCGCGATGAAGAGGGTTCGCCGTTTCATGGCTCTCATTCTGCTTCGGCCGAATCAGCCCTCCGTGCAGCCCATGTTAGGCCGAGGTAAAACGGGGAAGCGGCGACCGGAGTTGCGCGAGCGCGACCGCGGTCGCACCGACGCCGATCGCGCCGGCGACGAGGAAGGCGAGCTCGGTGCCGCCCCTCGCGGCGAGCCAGCCGGCGAGGAGACCGCCGACGGGGCCGAGGCCGTTGAAGCAGTAGTAGTAGAGCGCGACGACGCGGCCGCGGAGGTGGTCCGGCGCGCCGAGCTGGAGCGACGCGTTCGAGTTCGAGGTCCAGAGCGTGAAGCACGCGCCGATCGCGAAGAGCAGGATCCCGCATGCGAAAGCGGAGTGCACCGGCGCCAGCAGCAGCTGGAGCCCGGCGAAGCCGCCTGTGCCGAGGAGGAGCACGCGCAGGCTCGCGTGGCCGATCCCGGCGGAGAGCAGCGCGCCGAGGAGGGCCCCGGCGCCGAAGCAGGCGGAGAGGGCGCCGAAGACGGCGGGGCCGCCGTGCAGCGTCTGCCGGGCGAGCACCGGAAGCAGCACGTTGAAGTTGAAGCAGAACGTGCTGAGCATCAGGACGACGAAGAGCGTCACGAGCACCTGGGGTGCCTCGCGCGCGTACACGAGGCCCTCGCGCACGCCGCGCAGGAACGGCGGCCGCTCGGCGCGCTCGACGGGATGGAGCTCGCTTTCGCGGATCGCGAGCAGGCCGACGAGGACGGCGAGGAAGCTCGCGGCGTTGAGCGCGAAGCAGAGCCCGACCCCGGCCGCTGCGATGACGGCGCCGCCGATCGCCGGGCCGAGGATCCGCGACGCGTTGAAGAGGCTCGAGTTGAGCGCGACCGCGTTCGGCAGCTCGCTCGGCCCGACCATCCGGTAGGTGAGGGCCTGCCGCGCCGGCGCGTCGAGCACCTGCACCGTGCCCTGGAGCGCGGCGATCGCGTAAACGTGCCACGGCTCGGCCTCGCCCGCGAGCGCGATCGCCGCGAGCGCGGCCGCGAGCACCATCGACGTCGCCTGCGTCGCCACCACCGTCCGGCGCGCGTCGAGCCGGTCGACGACGACACCCGCGAAGAGGCCGAACACCGTGAACGGCAGGAACTGGGCCAGCGCGAGCACGCCGACCGCGACGGCCGAGTGCGTCAGCGCGAGGACGAGCCACGCCTGCGCGATGCGCTGCATCCACGTCCCCGGCAGCGACACGAGCTGGCCGGCGAAGAAGAGGCGGTAGTTCCGGTGCTTCCGTAGGCTCGCGAAGGTGCGCCGGTTCAGGCGGAGGAGCGTCGCCGTCACTCGCGCTCCCCGAGGAGGCGCGAGAGGGGCTCGACCGCGGCCTCGACCGCCGCGAGCTCCTCCGGCTCGAGGCGGCTCAGGCGCGCGGCGAGCCAGGCCGTACGCCGCGAGCGCATCGAGCGCAGGACGCGCTGGCCCTCCTCGGTCAGCTCGAGCCCGACGCGGCGCCGGTCGGCGGCCTCGGTGCGGCGGACGAGTCCGGCCTGCTCGAGCCGCGCAACGTACTTCGACATGCCCGGCGAGGACATGCGCTCGAGCGCGGCGAGCTCGCGGACCCCGATCCCGGGCGAGCGCCTGATCTCCGCCAGCAGGGAGATCTGGCCGCCGGTGACGCCGAGGGAGTGAGTCTCCCGTCGCAGGTGCCGGCTCAGCTTGTGCAGCACCGGCCGCAGGCGGTTCGCGACGACGACCGGATCGGTAACCACGGTACTCATATTCGGTAACCAGGTTACCAAAAACAGTCGCGCGCTACGCTCCTGCCGTGGCAAATCCCCTGGAAGACGTGGCGCGCGGCCTGCGCGTCCTCGGCGACCAGCTCAAGAAGAGCGTCGCGAACGACCCCACCGCCGAGTGGATCGCCGATCGCATCGACTCGATGCGGCCGCCGGAGCCGGCGCGCTCGCTCGATGAGCTCCAGGCCGAGCTCGACGCGCTCGTCGGTCTCGAGACCGTCAAGGAGCAGGTGCGCGCTCTCGTCGCCTTCCTCCAGGTGCAGGCGCGGCGGCTCGAGCACGGGCTGCCGGAGGTCGCGACCTCGCAGCACCTGGTTTTCCTCGGCAATCCGGGGACCGGCAAGACGACGGTCGCGCGACTCCTCGCCGAGATGTACCGCGCGATGGGGCTGCTGCGCCGCGGCCACCTCGTCGAGGTCGACCGGGCCGGCCTCGTGGGCCAGTACGTCGGCACGACGGCGCTCAAGACCGACCGCGCCGTGCGGCGTGCGCTCGACGGCGTCCTCTTCGTCGACGAGGCGTACGCGCTCGCGACCGAGGCCGACCGGCTCGACTTCGGGCCGGAGGCGATCGAGGCCCTCCTCAAGCGGATGGAGGACTACCGGCACCGCCTCGTCGTCATCGTCGCGGGCTATCCGCGACTCATGAACCGCTTCCTCGACTCGAATCCGGGCCTTCGGTCGCGCTTCGCGCGCGAGATCGTGTTCCCCGACTACTCCACCGACGAGCTGATCGCGATCGCGGAGCGGTTCGCGCGCGAGTACGAGTACCGGCTCGCCCCGGGCGCGGCCGAGGCGCTGCGGTCGATCTTCGAGGGGGTGGCGCGCGGCGAGGGGTTCGGGAACGCCCGCTTCGCGCGGACGATCTTCGAGCAGGCGCTGAACGCGCAGGCGCTGCGGCTCGCGGGCGCCGAGGGACGCGCGCTCGGCGAGGTTGCACCTCACGCGCTGACGACGCTCGAGGCCGAGGACGTCCTCGCCGCCGCACGGGCGCTCGGCGAGGGGCCGACGGGCGCGCCTCCGCCACGGAACCCGTTCCGGCGCCGTCGGCGATAGGCCGATGACGGACGCGAGGATCGACGAGGTGCACGCCTCCGGCCTCCGCGGCCTCGTCGCCGACGACAGCGCGCTCGAGGCGCTCGTCGCGGAGTCCGACCCCGTCGTCTACCGCGTCGTCACCGCCCCCGGCGGTCTGGCCGCAGGGATCGGCCTCGCAGTCACGACGATCGAGCCCGGATCCGTCGGCGACGAGCTCTATATGACGCGCGGTCACGTCCACCGCGACTCGGCGGCGGAGACGTACGTCTGCACGGAGGGGTTGGGCGGCCTTTTGCTCTCCGACGGCGGGCAGGCCGAATGGATCGAGCTCCGGCCGGGCGACGTGGCGTCGATTCCCGCCGGCCGGGCGCACCGGACGGTGAACGTCGGCCGGGAGCCCTTCTCCTTCCTCGCCGTCTACGAACTCGGTGCCGGGAACGACTACGAGACAGTGGCAAGGCGCGGGATGGGCGCGCGCGTCGTGCGCTCCGGCGAGGGCTACCGGGTCGTCCCCACCGGCCGAACCGGACAGGCCGTCGGTTGACAATCCGTTCCGTAGCTGTTGAACATGCAGGCCGTGCGGGGGGTGGGCTCTCATCGGGCGGCACCGCGCTTACCGTTCGGGATACGTCGCGGCGCCCCGTGGCGGCGGGCCGTACGTCTCTGGCCGAGCCGCTACGAGCCGGGCATCGGCGTCGGCGTCGTCTCGCGGCAGGTGGTCGACGCCGCCGTCGAGGTCGCGGCCGAGACCGATCGCGAGATCTTGCTCATCGCGAGCCGCCGACAGGTCGACGACGCCCGCATCGGCTGCGGCTATGTCGAGGGCTGGACGACCGGCCGCTTCGCCCGCTACGTGCGGTCGCGCGACCCCGACCGGCGGGTGCAGCTCTGCCGTGACCACGGCGGTCCGTGGCAGCACGCGAGCGAGCGGGGCCTGCCGGAGGAGGCCGCGCTCGAGTCGGCGCTGAAGTCGCTGCAGGCGGACGTCGACGCCGGCTTCGACCTGCTCCACATCGACACGAGCTGCGGCCCGGGCGGAGACGTTCCCGACGAGGTCGCCGCCGCCCGGCTGATCCGGCTCTACGAGCAGATCGCCCGCTACGCCGAGTCGACCGGGCGGCACGTCGACTTCGAGATCGGTCTCGAGCAGCAGGAGCAGGCCGTCGGTTGCCCGGCCGCGCTCGGCGCGCTACTGCGGTCGGTCTTCGGCGAGCTCGACCGGCGCGGCCTGCCGCGGCCGCGGTTCGTCGTCGCGCAGACCGGGACGAACGTCGTCGAGACCCGAAACGTGGGCGAGATCACCGAAGCGGAGCCTGCGGATGTCGCCGACAGGCTCCACGCGCTCGTCGCCGTCTGCGACGAGTACGGCGTCGCGCTCAAGGCGCACAACTGCGACTACCTCGACGCATCGAGCTGGGAGCTCCTCGCGCGCAGCCACGTCGGCGCCGCCAACGTCGCGCCGGAGTACGGGGTGGCGCAGACCCGGACGTTCCTCGACCTGCTCCGCGCGCGCGGCCTCCACGGCCCGCGGATCCGCTTCCTGCAGCTCGCCTACCGCTCCGAGCGCTGGCGGAAGTGGCTGGCCACGCCGCCGACCGCGAGCCGCTACGAGCGCGCGGTGCTAGCGGGCCACTACGTCTTCTCCCATCCCGAGGTGGCCGCCGTCGTCCGTCCGCTGGAGGCGAGGCTCAAGGACGCGGTGAAGAGGGTGATCGAGCGGCACCTCGACCAGTTCCGGTTCGAGGCCTCACCGTGAGCGAGGGAATCCACGTCACCTCGGCGGACGCCGCGAAGGTCGTCTCGAAGGGGTGGGGCGAGGAGCGCTGGCTCGTCCACGGCGACGCGCCCTTCGTCTTCAAGCTGATCCGCCTGCGTGCGGGGATGCGGACGAGCCTCCAGTTCCACCGCGAGAAGGAGGAGGCGAACCTCCTCCTCGAGGGGCGGGCGGAGCTCGTCTACGAGACTGACTCGGCCGGGTCGCTGGAGCGGCGGGCGCTCGAGCCCGGAGACGTCGTCCACGTGCGTCCCGGCGCCGTGCACAGGCTGGAGGCGGTGAGCGACGTCGTCGTGCTCGAGGTCTCGACGCCGGAGGTCGACGACGTCGTGCGCCTGAGCGACGACTGGGGCCGGCCGGACGGGCGGATCGACGCCGAGCACGAGAGCTGACGTAGGCTCGGAGCCCTTGTCGCCTCTCCTGGTCTGCTCACACCGGGGCCCGGTGACGTACCGGCGCGCCGGCCGCCGCCTGCTGCCGAGGAGCGTCGGCCCGGGAGGACTCGTGCCGGTGATGACGCCGGTGATGCAGCGCTTCGGCGGTCGCTGGATGTTCGCCGCGTTCTCCGCGGACGACCGGGAGGTCGCGCGCTCGAGCCCCGACGGCCGCGCGCGGGACCGGTTCGTCCTGCAGGTGCTGGACGTGCCCGAGGCGATGCACCGCGGGCACTACGAGGTCGTCTCCGTCGAGTACCTCGGCCGCCTCTTCCACTACCTCTTCGAGCTCGCGCACGCGCCGGCGTTCGACCGCGCGTTCGCCGCGGCTTGGGGGGACTACGCACGCGTGAACGCGCTCTATGCGGACGCCGTCCTGCGCGCGCCGGGAGAGGATCCCGTCTTCGTCGAGGACCACCACCTCATGCTCGTCGGCCGCGACATCCGGCGGCTGCGGCCGTCGTTCGCGCGCCCGCTCCTCTACTTCCACCACGTCCCGTGGTGCGCGCCCGACTACTTCGCGCTCCTCCCGCAGGCCGTGCGCTCCGAGATCCTCTCGGCTCTCCTCGCGCACGACTGCATCGCCTTCCACGCCCGCCGCTGGGCGCGGGCGTTCCTCGACTGCTGCGACCGTTTCCTCCCGGAGGCGCACGTCGGCGAGGACGCCGTCGCCTGGGAGGACCGCTCCGTACCCGTCTTCGCCGCCCCTGCGCCCGTCGAGGTCGCCACCCTCGCCCGGACTGCGCGCTCGCCGGCCGCGGATCGCTGGGCGGCGCGCCTGACCCGTCTCGCCGCCGGCCGGCGGGCGCTCGTGCGCGTCGACCGGGCCGACCTCTGGAAGAACGCGCTGCGCGGCTTCCAGGCGTTCGAGCTCTTGCTCGAGCAGCGACCCGAGCTCGCGGCGGAGGTCTGCTTCCTCGCCGTGATGACGCCGACCCGAACCTGGGTCCAGGAGTACCGGCGCTACCAGGAAGCGTGCGAGCGGGCCGCGAAGCGGATCAACGACCGGTTCGGAGGACGCGGGCGTGGGCGGCGCGCGCCGGTGAGCCTGCTCCTCGCCCGCGACCCACGGCTGCCCGACCACCACCGCGCGCTCGGCGCCCTGCGCGTCGCGGACGCGGTGCTCGTCAACCCGCTCTTCGACGGTCTCAACCTCGTCGCCAAGGAGGCGGCGGTCGTCTCCGAGCGCGACACCGTGGTCGTCCTCTCCGAGAACGCCGGCGCCTACGAGGACCTGGCCGAAGGCGTGCTGGGGATCAATCCCTTCGATGTCGCGCAAACGGCGGATGCGCTCGGACGCGCGCTAGACATGCCGGCGCGCGAGCGCCGGCGCCGCGCCGCGACGCTGAAGCGCGCCGTCCGCGCGCGGACGCCCGAGAAGTGGGTCCGCGAGCAGCTGCGCGCCGCGACCGGCCGTTGAGCGCCCCTTCGGTCGCGATCGTCACGGGCGCCGCCAGCGGCCTGGGGCTCGAGCTCGCCGTCCGGCTCGCGCACGAGGGGCCGGTCGTCGGGGTCGCCCGCACCGACCCGGAGGACCAGCGCTGGGCCGCAAGCGACTGCCACTTCGTCCGCGGCGATGTGGCCGACCCGGACACGGTCGAGCGGGCCTTCGGCGAAGCGGAGGCCCACGGCGCCTTGTCGCTCGTCGTCAACTGCGCCGGGCGTGGCGTCTTCGGTCCTGCCGGGACAGGCTCGCGAGCGGCGCTCGACGAGGTGCTCGCGGGCAACCTCGTCGGGCTCGTCCTCTTCTCTGAGGCGGCGTTCGCTCGCTTCCGCGAGACGGGCGGGACGATCGTGAACGTCATGTCGACGGCCGCGAAGACGCCGCGCGCGAACGAGAGCCTCTACTGCGCGGCCAAGTGGGGCGCGCGCGGCTACACCGAGTCGCTCCGCCTCGACGCGGCCGGCTCGCAGGCCAGGATCGTCGCCGTCTACCCGGGCGGCATGCGCACCCGGTTCTGGCGCCGCGCCGAGGCGAGTCACGTCGACCCGGCGCGGTTCATGGATCCGGCCGACGTCGCCGAGGCGATCCTCGCCGCTCTCCCCCGCGGCGTCTCCGAGCTCGTGATCGCTCGCTGCTAGACGAGCTCGGGCTCGACGTCGAGCGAGACGATCGTGTCCGGCCGGAGGAAGCGGCCGGCGACGAAGGGCCACTCGGGCGCGTCGCCGGCGAGGGTGCGGGCGATCTCCGCGCCGCGCTCCTTCGCGCGCTCGAGGCCGTCGAACGTGCCGGCGTCGACGCGCTCGCCGCTCGTCAGCCGGACGAAGACCTTCACGCGCTGCCCCGTCGATACGGCGGCCGGGGGCGACACGGGCTCGGGCTCCGCGGCCGGCTCGGGAGCGAAAGCCGGCCCGTAGGAGGCGACGCGCGCGAGCTGTGCCCCATCGACCCAGCCACGCTCGACGACGATCGTCCCGATCTCCTTGCCGGTTACGGCCCGCTCGCGCATGGCCTCGGTGAGCTGCTCCGTCGTGATCAGGCCGAAGCGGAGGAGGAGCCCCTCGAGCGGGAGCCCGGCGGGCGCTTCGGGCTCGGCGGGGACCGGCGCCGGCGCGGCGGGCACAACTGGCGCGGGCTCTGGTGCTACCTCGAGCACCGGCCGCTCGGCCGGCTGCGGCGCCGAAGCCTGGGGCGCGCCGGGCGAGGGCGGGCTGAGCGGCGGCTCCGCGCCGAAGGCCGGGCTCGCCACGCCGACCGCGGAGACGCTGTTCGAGTTCTGGTTGAAGGCCGGGTTCACGCTCTCCTCACTTTCACGAGCCGTCTGGTGCAGGTCGCGACGCGGTCGTGAACCCGATGCCTGCCGCAGCTCGGGATCGGCGCGCCACATCGCCACGTCTCGTGATCGGCGACAACGCCACCCCGCGCATCGCTCAAACGGGGGTACCCGGAGTTCAGTCGGGTGCGATGACCGCGCCCTCGGCAGGCCCGAGCCGCAGGCGCCCGGCCACACGCTCGCCGTCGCGCTCACGAGCGGTCGCGAGCGCGATCGAGCCTTCGACCCTCTCGACCTCCACCTGCTCGGAGCCCAGGTTCAGCGCGACCACGACACCGGCGCCGCGCCGCCAGGCCCAGGCGCCCGAAGATGTCGGCAGCTCCTCGTACCCGCCTCGGTGCAGGTCTGGCAGGCGGCGGCGGAGCGCGATCAGGTCGCGGGTGAAGTGGAGGGTCGAGCCGGGGTCGGCCCGTTCGTCCTCGACGTTCCGGGACGTGTCCTCGAGCGGCAGCCAAGGATCCTTCCAGCCGCCCTCGCGTGTCCAGGGCATCGGCGTCCGCGCGCCGTCCCGGGGCGGATCGGCGACGTCACGCACCCGATCCGGCGAGACGTGCCCGTCGGGGAGCGCGAGCTCGTCGCCGTAGTAGAGCGACGGCGTCCCGCGCAGCGTCACGAGCATCAGCAGCACGCAGCGGGCGAGCCCCTCGTCGCCGTGGCACCAGCGGGTCGTGAAGCGGCCGACGTCGTGGTTCGAGCCGATCCAGCACGGCCACGCGTCCGGCGGCAGCGCGGCCTCCGTCGCGGCCACCACCGCCCGCAGCTCCTCGGCGCCGAAGTCGGCGTGCACGAGCGCGAAGCTAAAGGCGAGGTTCAGCTCGTCGCCGCCGGAGCCGTAGTAGCGGGCCCACGCGCCGACGTCGACGACGTAGGCCTCGCCGAGGAGAACGCGCGGCGGCTCGTAGGTCTCGAACAACCGGCGCCAGTCGCGCAGGATCTCGTGGCCCTCGGGACGGTTCATCGAGTGGATGCGCCGCATGCCGTGCGCCCGCGTGTGCGGGTCGTCGCCCTCCGTCGCCGGCACGTCGTCGCGAAGCTCCCGGTCCTTGATCATCGAGTGCGCCGCGTCGATACGGAAGCCGGCGACGCCGCGGGCGAGCCAGAAGTGGAGGATGCGCTCGAACTCAGCCCGCACCTCGGGGTTCCACCAGTCGAGGTCGGGCTGCTCGCGCGCGAAGTTGTGCAGGTAGTAGCGCCCGCGCTCCGGGTCGAGCGTCCACGCCGAGCCGCCGCCGAAGGCCGCGCGCCAGTTGTTCGGCACCTCGTCCGCCCAGACGTAGAAGTCCGGCCGCTCGCGGAACCACGGGTGCTCGATCGACGTGTGGTTCGGGACGAGGTCGAGGAGGACGCGGATTCCGCGGCGCCCGGCCTCGGCCACGAGCCGGTCGACGTCCTCGAGCGTGCCGAGATCGGGATGGACGGCGGTGTAGTCGCTGACGTCGTAGCCCCAATCGACGTCCGGCGAGGCGTTGATCGGGTTGAGCCAGATCCCGTCGACGCCGAGCCACTCGAGGTTGTCGAGCTTGCCGACGATCCCGGCGAGGTCGCCGATCCCGTCGCCGTTCCCGTCGGCGAACGACCGTGGGTAGATCTGATAGAGGACGCCTTCGCGCCACCAGTGATTAGTCAAGGCTGTCTCGCTGTGTAACGATCTGCATCAAACGGAGCGTAGGGGGTTCGCGTTGGCTCAGATCGCGTACGAAAGCGTCTCGAAGATCTTCGACGACGGCACGAAGGCTGTGGCCGACCTCGACCTCGCGATCGAGGACGGCGAGCTGATGGTCGTCGTCGGGCCTTCCGGCTGTGGCAAGACAACCGCGCTGCGGATGCTCGCCGGGCTCGAGGAGATCAGCGAGGGCCAGATCCGCATCGGCGATCGCGTCGTCAACGACCTGACGCCGAAGGAGCGCGACATCGCGATGGTCTTCCAGAGCTACGCGCTCTACCCCCACATGACCGTCGAGCAGAACCTCGCCTTCGGGCTCAAGCTGCGCAAGACGCCGAAGGCGCAGATCGCGGAGAAGGTGCGCGAGACGGCGGAGAAGCTCGAGATCGAGGAGTTCCTCAAGCGGAAGCCGCGCGCCCTCTCCGGCGGGCAGCGCCAGCGCGTCGCGATGGGACGGGCGATCGTTCGCGACCCACAGGCGTTCCTCATGGACGAGCCGCTGTCGAACCTCGACGCGAAGCTCCGGGTGCAGATGCGTGCCGAGATCCACCAGCTCCAGCGCCGCCTTGGTGTCACGACGCTCTACGTCACGCACGACCAGGTCGAGGCGATGACGATGGGCGACCGGGTCGCCGTCATGCGCGACGGGCGGCTCCAGCAGGTCGACACGCCGCAGGCGCTCTACGAGAGCCCCGTCAACGACTTCGTCGCCGGCTTCATCGGCTCGCCGGCTATCAATCTCGTCGAGGCGCGGCTCGAGCGGGACGACGAGGGGCTCTGGGTCACCTTCGGCGGCCACCGCCTGATCGTCGACGACCAGTTCGCGCGCAACCGCTCGGGACTCGCCGGCTTCGTCGGCCGGACTGTTCTCCTCGGCATCCGGCCGGAGGACTTCGAGGACGCGGCGCTCGAGCCGGACACGCCGGCGGATCGCCGCATGACGACGAGCTGCGACCTCACCGAGCCGCTCGGCGCCGAGGTGCTCGTGTACTTCACCGTCGCCGCTGCCGGGATCGCTGCGGCGGCGATCGAGACGCCGGAGGACGACGTCCTCCTCGGCGCCGACACGGACGGCGGGCCGAAGTCCCGCCTCGTCGCGCGCGTCAGCCCTCGCACCCGCATCGCCGAGGGCACCGAGATCCAGCTCGCCGTCGATACGCGGCGCTTGTACTTCTTCGATCCGGAAACGCGCGAAGCCGTCTAGCCCTTGACCGCGCCGGCCGTCAGGCCGGCGAGGATCCGGCGCTGTAGGACGAGCGTCGCGGCGATCAAGGGCACGGTGACGATGATCGTCGCCGCCATGATCTGGCCCCACGGCACCTGGAACGTGCTCCCGGACTTGCCGACGAACTGCGTGATCGCGACCGGCACGGTGCGCTGGTCGGGCGTCTCCGTGAACGAGAGCGCGTAGAG
Source organism: Gaiellaceae bacterium (assembly GCA_035640455.1). Lineage (GTDB taxonomy): Bacteria > Actinomycetota > Thermoleophilia > Gaiellales > Gaiellaceae > AC-50. The sequence continues at coordinate 14,014 of DASQWB010000081.1, forward strand.
GTACTCGTTCCATGCGGCGATGAAGGCGAGGAGGCCCGTCGTCACGAGCCCAGGGGCGATCAGCGGCAGCAAGACCTTGTAGAAGACCTGGAGTGGGGTGGCGCCGTCGACGTACGCGGCTTCCTCGAGGTCGCGCGGAAGCTGGCGCATGAAGCTCGTGAGCACCCACACCGTGAAGGGCAGCGTGAAGATCATGTAGGTGAAGATCAGCGCCCACCGGGTGTTGTAGATGTGGAAGCTCGTGATCATCGTGTAGAGCGCGCCGAGGATCGCGATCTGCGGGAAGATCGTCATCGAGAGCATCAGGTAGAGCACCGCGGAGCGGCCGCGGAAGCGGAAGCGCCCGATCGCGTAGCCGGCGAGCGAGCCGATCACGAGCGAGATGAGCGTCACCGAGCCGGCGACGATCGTCGAGTTGATGAGCGCGTGCTGGAAGTCCTTCGTCGAGAGCACCTCGCGGAAGTTCGTCAGTGTCGGGTGGGTCGGGAAGTACTTCACCGGCGTCACGAAGAGGTCGCTGTCGGGCGTGAAGGCGGAGCGGATCGCCCAGTAGAACGGGAAGCAGGCGTAGACGAAGATGACGAGGATCAGCAGCCAGAACGGCACCTTCCGGCCGAGGCGGCCGATCGGGCTGCGGGAGAGCCTGCGGGCCCAGCCGACCTCTCGGGCCTGCGGCCTCGCGGCGCGCTCGGCGACGGTGCTCATCCCTCGTCCACCCGCACGGCGATCGCGTAGATGACGACGAAAAGGCCGATGATCAGGAAGATCGCGACGCTGATCGCCGAGCCGTAACCGACGTCGCCGATCGAGACGATCGTGTTCTGGTCGTAGATCGCCATCGTCTGCGTGTCAGTCCGGTTGCCGAAGAAGACGTTGAAGATGTCGAAGACGCGCAGCGCGTCGAGCGTGCGGAAGATGAGCGCGACGAGGATCGCCGGCCGCAGGAGCGGCAGCGTGATCCGCCAGAACTGCTGGAGAGCGCTCGCGCCGTCGACCCGCGCCGCTTCGTAGAGCTCGTTCGGGATCACCTGCAGGCCCGCGAGCAGGAGCAGCGCGACGAACGGCGTCGTCTTCCAGATGTCGACCGCGCACACAGAGCCGAGCGCGGTCGATGGCTGCGAGATCCAGGCGACGGAGTGGTGAAGGAGGTGGAGGCGGCGGACGCCCGCGTCGTTGATCACGCCGAAGACGTCGTCGTACATCCACTTCCACATCTGAGCCGCGACGACGGTCGGGATCGCCCATGGGACGAGCATCACGCCCCGCATCACGCCGCGGCCCTTGAAGTTCGAGTTGACGACGAGCGCGATGATCATCCCGAGCACGAACTCGATCGACACGGTGATGAGCGTGAACTCCACCGTCACCCAGATCGAGTGCCGGAAGTCCGCGTCGTGGATGATGCCGGTCTTGCCGAAGTAGTTGTCCAGGCCGACCCACTTCGTCGGCTGCAGGCCCGCGAGGAACTGCTGGTCGGTGAAGCTGTAGTAGACGGTCTTCCCGAGCGGGTAGAACGCGACGAACCCGACGACCGCGAGCGCGGGCAGGAGGAAGATCCAGGCGAGGATCGTCTGCCGGCGCTGGAGCGCCGAGCCGCGCCTCCGCCGCACCATCGGCCGTGTGGGGACTGGCGTCACGCTCATCGTCTTACGAAAAACCTAAGAGGGTGAGCGCGCGCGGCGCCCACCCTCCTCGGTCGAAGAGCTCCCTTAGCCGACCAAGCGCTGCAGCCGGCGGGAGAGCGAGGGCAGTACGGACTTCGCGTTCGAGCCGTTCTCGATCTGGTTGATGGCCTGGTAGATGAGCTGCGAACCCTGGTTGTACTTCGTCTTCAGGTACCGCGACGGACGCGTCACGCGCGTGACGTTCGCGATCTCGGGCTTGAGGTACGGGTTCGCCTTGACGACCGCCTTGATGCGGGCGACGGCCGGGATCGTCGGGACGTTCGAGTTGTAGATCGCGTCGAACTTCTCGACGGCGGGGCTCGTCAGGTACTTCACGAACGCGACCGCGGCGCCCCGATGCTTCGAGAACTTCGAGACGCCGAGCTGCCAGCCGCCGACCGTGCCGACGGACTGGCCGCCTGCGCCGTGCGGGAGCACCGTGACGTTGAACTTCCCGTCGACCGGCGTTCCCTTGCTCGCGGCGTACGCGTACGGCCAGTTGCGCATGAACGCCGCGTTACCGGCATCGAACGCGTTCCGTGCGTCCTCCTCCTGGTACGAGGTGACGCCGCGCGGCGTGATCTTGCCGACCCAGCCGCGAACCGTGTTCAGGATCGCCGCGGCCTTCGCGTTGTTGATCGTGACCTTGCCGTTGTCGATGAAGTTGCCGCCGCCGCTGGAGGCGATCCACTCGAGCGCGTCACAGGTCAGCCCCTCGTAGGCGTTGCCCTGGTACACGAACCCGTAGAAGTTCGAGTTGTCCTTCCGCTCGCCGTCCTGGATCTTCTTCGCCATCGCGCCGAGCTGGGCCCACGTCTTCGGCGGGCCGCTGTAGCCGTATTTGCGAAGTAGATCGGTCCGGTAGTAGAGGATCCCGAAGTCGCCGAACCACGGCATGGCGATCAGCTTCCCGTTCACCGTGTCGTTCTGGATGATCCCGGCGGCGTGCTTCTTCGCCAGAGCGCCCAGATACGGCTTCAGGTCGACGAGGTACGGCGCGAACGCGCCGGGCCAGACGACGTCGAGCATCATCACGTCGATCGAGGACGAGCGCGACGAGAAGTTCCGCGCGAGCTGCGAGTAGGCCGCGTCGGACGCCGCCGGGTGCGGCACGAGCTTCACCTTGATGCCGGTGTCCTTCTGGAACCGCGCCACGAGCAGCAGGTCGCGCTTGTGGCTCGACCCGACCGCGTTGTCGCCGATGAACGTGATCTTCTGGCCGCCGAACTTCTTCTTGAGCGCCGCGGCGCCCGCGACCTTCGGCGGCTTGACGGCCGCCGCGGCCGTTCTGCTCCCGGCCGCCTTGCTGGCGCCGCCGGCGGTGGCGGCGCTAAGCGAGACGAGCAGGGCCAACGCCCCGGTAACCCCCACCAGGGCGAGCACTCCTCGATGCTTCACAGTTTCCCCTCCTTGTTCACACCCAGTCGCTGCGCTCGCGGCATAGACCGGACCGCAGCCCCCGTCCCGTCGGCAGTGCTTACCACTGCGGGGACTGTCCTGTCAAAGGGCTGAGACGTCGGGAGGGGGCCGGAGTTGGCCCCCTCCCGCGCGTCGGCTAGGTGTTGGACGCCTTCGGGGTCGGAGGCGTCGCCGAGCCGAAGTCGGCCGAGTTCGAGTTCGTGTCGTGGCCGTTCGGAAGTCGGGCCGCGCTCGTTCCTGGTGCGTCCGTCGTCGCAGGGGCGGCGGCCGCGCTCCCCTCGACGAAGGCGTTCGTCGCCGAGCCGTAGCCAACCGAGTCGACGAGCGCCCCGTCGGCGTTCCGCAGGCCGAGCCCGCCGCCCGTGGCGGCGATGCCGAACGAGAACGACTGGTCGGCGGCCGGGGATCCCGCATAGCCGCTGCCGCCGAACAGGTAGTAGCCGCCCGCCGGGATCGACGTACCGGACGGGATCGTGGCCAGCGAGACGTCGCTCGTCCCCGCCGCCGAGCGGTAGACGAGCTTGAAGCCGCTGACGTCCACCGCCGCCGTCCCCACGTTCGCCACCTCGACGAACTCGTTGGCCGACGCGCCGGTCGTGCCCGTCATGAACTCGTTGATCACGAGCGTCGCCGATCCGCCGCCGCCTCCGCCGCCACCGCCGCTCGGGACGCACGTGAGCACGACGTGGGCTGACGAGTCGTAGCTCACGACGATCGTCCCCGCTGCCGATCCCGACCCGCACGCGGCGCCGTTGAGCTGCTCGATCGACGTCACGCCGGCACCGGGATCGCCCTTCGGCCCGGTCGGGCCTCGCGCTCCCGCTGCGCCTGCGGGCCCTGCTGCGCCGGCAGGGCCTGTCGGGCCGCGCGCGCCGGCTGCGCCGGTCGCGCCCGTGGGGCCGCGAGCGCCGGCGGGGCCCGGATCGCCCTTCGCGCCGGCCGGTCCCATCGGCCCCGGAGGTCCTGCGGGTCCCGCCGGACCCGTGGCGCCCGCCGGGCCTTGGGCGCCGGTCGCGCCGCGTGCGCCGGTCGCGCCGCGGGCGTTCCACGAGATCGGGTTCTCGCTGTGGCGGCAATCCGTCGCGTCTGTTACCACGCGCAGCTGGCCGTTCCGCTTCTTCGCACAGGCGTTGATCACCGACGACGTCGCGTCTCGCGATGCCGCCGCCGCGACCAAGGCTCCGCTGCCGAGCACGACCGCTGCGACGCCGGCCGCGAGCAGCCGCATGCGTCTCCGTCTGAAGCTCCTTCTCACACCGACTCCTTCCGTCGCTGGACGGTGCAGGGGTACCGGCACCGCCGTGCCGCCGAAAGGGGCGGTGCGCCTTCTGGCGCTCTTTCGTTACGGACGCGTGACGGTGAGCGTGACGGCGCCGGCGCCGCGCACGCGCGTCACGCGAACGCTGTAGCTCCGCTGGCCGCAGATCGTCGTGCGGACGGTCGCCGCGTGTCGCGGTGCGATCGTGCGGTCGGCGACGCTCGCGCCCGACGCCGTCGCGACGTGGACGCGGACGCGAACGCCCGCGACCCGTACCGTGAGGCCGAGCGTGCCGTCGAGCGCCGTCGCGACCGAAAAGGTCCGGGCACGGGCGCGTGCGGAGAGGGAGCTGCGGTACGCGGTCGTGGTCGCCTTCGTCCACGGCGCCGTCACGTCCTGCTCGACGAGCGCGAGCGCCGTGGAGGACGGGTAGAGGCTCTGGTCGACGATGTTCCACGCCGTCTCCATGACACCGGTCCGCCGCTGGTTCAGGACGCGGTAGGTCTCGGCGAAGGCCTCGCCCGGGTTGAGCTCGTAGTTCGGGATCGTCTCCGCTCCCGGGTACAGCTCGCCGGCGCGCGTTCGACGGCACACCTGCATGTAGGACGCCCAGCGCTTCGTGCCGTAGTCGACGGCGGGCCAGGGCGCGTCGCTCCGGTGCGCGGCGACGTGGTGGCCGTACTCGTGGGTCACGACCGCTTCGGCCGAGATGTCGCTCGCCGGCGCGTCGCCAGGGGCCACGAGGAGCGACTCCCGCGGGCTGTAGCAGGCGAGGGCGTCGAAGCCGCAGATCGACTGCACCTCGTCGAGCCGCGCGAGGTAGGCGGTGACGAGCGAGAGCTCCGAGCCGTGGACGAGGCTGCTCAGGAAGTTCGCCCACCGCTGCGGGATGGCGGGATCCTGCGGATACGAGTCGGAGACGTAGACGGTGACGGCGTCGCCGCTCGGCGTCGTGTACCGGCCGCCCCAGTAGTCGCCGCGCAGGAGCAGCCGGCTCGCCTTCGAAGCCGCGAGCGTCGAGTCGGCGATGTAGGCGGCGGGTGCTGCCGCGATGCGGGCGAGGCTCGGACTCTGGAGACGGGAAGCCGCGTGCGCGGTACCGGCGGGAACGGCGAGCGCGGCGGCCGCCGCGAGCACGAGAGGGGCGCGCACGCGGGGCAGACTCGCACACGTATCTAAGGAAGAAGTAAGAGCTACTCCGCCGCGAGGACGGAGGGCGGGGTGAGGCGGCGGATCTGACTCAATGGGAGCAGGGACGCGCAGAAGGCGGTGGCCGTGCCGCCGGCGGCGGCCAGCGCCGCTGCGAGCGCGAGCGAGCCGATCGGTACCTCGAGGAAGAGGGCGCCGAGCACGATGCCGAGCAGCGCTCCGGCGAGGCTGCCGACGAGCCCGAGGGCGAGCGCCTCGAGCGCGACGAGCCGCGCGAGGTGCCGGTCGCTCCAGCCGGTCGTCCGTAGCGTGACGAGCTCGCTCGCCCGCTCGCGGAGGTTGAGGTAGAGGACATCTGCGACCGAGACGGCGGCGAGCACGATCGTGAGCGCTGCGGCCGTCAGGTCGACGCCGCGCACCTGGAGGGCAATCGCGCTGCCGAGGAGCGTTCCGACCAGGGTGCCCTGGAAGGCGCGCTGGATCCCGAGGAGCAGCGTGAGGGCCGCGATGCCGATCACGAGGCCTGCCGCGCTTACGAGGGTGCGGCCGGGGAGCCGACGCAGGTTGACGAGCGCGAAGCGGAAGGTCCGCCGGACGCGGCGAGTCGGGACGCCGCCGGCGACTCTCGGCCGAACCGCCTCGAGCGGCGAGATGCGTGCTGCCCGCCACGTCGGGACGACCCCGGCCACGCAGGCGAGCGCGACGGAGAGCGGCAGCACCGCGAGCGTGTGCACGAGCGGGAGGTCGAGCGAGAAAGCGGCAACGAGTGCGGCCGCGATCCCCGTGCCGACGGCTCCGGCGGCGAGGCCGATCACGGCGAGCTCGCCGATCAAGGCCCGGAAGATCGCGCCCTGCGACCAGCCGATCGTCCGCAGGATCCCGACCTCCGGGCGGCGGGCGCGCGCGGCGGCGAAGGCCCCGTTCGCGAGGAAGAAGCAGCAGACGACGAGGACGAGCGCGAACAGGCCGAGGCTCTTGCGGTCGACGGCGCGGAGGAAGACGACCGAGACGCCCTTCTTCGACCACTGCTCGCGGAGGAGGAGCGGCGGCCGCCCGAACCGTCCCTTGGGAAGTGAGATCAGGAGCGGGTGCGGCGACGAGCCCGCCGTGATGTCGACCTCCAACCTCGTCCGGTCGTGGATCTTCTGGGCGACGACGCGAACGCGGGCCCGGCTCAGGGCGTCGGGGCCGTTCACGCCTTTGACGCGCACGCGGATCACGCTGATCGGCGCCCGGCGGACCCGGGGCGAGACGTAGGCAAAGAAGTCCGGGTCGAGGAAGAACCGGTTCACCTGTGAGAGCGGCGCGAGGACGAGCGGCGGCTGCGCGACGTAGTCGGCGAGGTTCTGGTTCGGCAGGTACGGCCGCCCGTGGAGCGCGCGGCGTGCCGCTGCGTTCGCAGGCGTGAGCTCCGGCGGGAAGTACGTCTCAAGCGGCACGCGCGAGAGCGGCGAGAACTCCGGCAGCCGGCTCGGGTCGAACCGGCCGACGACCTGAAGCCCGGCGTCGGTCTTCGCGACGCGTACGTGCAGCCGGCGAAACTGCACGTCCTGGTTGTCGCGCGGCGGCTGCATGTAGCCGGCCCAGACGAGAGCCCCATTCCGAACCGGCACCGGCTCGAGCCGGTCGCGACCGAGGACGTGGTACCTCACCTGGGACGCGGTCCAGTAGTTGGACCCGATCTGACCCGCGGGAACGTCCCCGTGCCGGCTGCGCAGGAGGTTCTGGTAGATCCGGCCGATGGGGACGGTCCGGCGGTCGATCGTCCTCCCCTGAAGATGCGCGAGGAACTCGCGAGCGTTCCGGTACGTGGCTCCGCGGGGTGCCGGGACGCGCTCCGGGCACGGGGTACGGGGCAACACGCACGCGCCCGACGCGAGCGCCCTCGGCACATCCGTCGCGGGCGGGACGCGGAGACGCTCGACCTCGATCGCGAGCTTCTCGTCCACGAAGCTGTGCGTGCTCGCGAGGACGGGCAGGAAGCGGTGCACGAGCGGCAGCCGGTCGGTCGGGCGCAGATAGCGGCCGGCGACGAGTGCGCGATCGAGGTGGACGAGCTTCGCCTCCGCGGCGGGATCGATCGCCGCGACGGCAAGCGGAAAGTGCGCCTCGGTCTCGCTTCCGACGAAGCCTCGCGGCAGGGGTTCTCCGGGGGCGCTGAGCGAGTTGCGGCGAGAGCGTGCCGAGAAGCATTCGAGGTACGCGCGGAACTGGGGGTCGAAGGGCCCGTTGGTTTGGCCCTCGGTCGCAGGCAGGAAGCCCGCGCAGGATTGCGTGAACTGCCGCCCCGGTCCGACCTCGCCGAGGACGCCGTTTGGCCCGCGGAGGACGAAACGGTCGCGGCGCGTGTAGTAGACGTAGAGCGTCGCATCCGGATACCGCGAGAGGCCGCCGTTCGCGACCCACCGCGTCCGAATCCGGTAGAGCTGGAACGGCGCCCGCGTCAGGAGCCGGTTGATCGGCACGCGCAACCTCCGCGACGGAAACGCGAAGCCGAGGTTCGCGACCGGCGCGGCGACGGCGACGCCGCGAATCCGCTGAACCGTCCGGTACTGCGCGAAGTTGATCCCGCCGACGATCCCCGAGAGGTAGTTGGCGCGCACGAGCCCGCGTCGGCGCTCGAGCGCACTCCGTGTCCCATGGGGACGGACGAGGATGTCGTAGGCGGTCCGGTAGCTGCCGGCGATCGTCCCGCGTACGTGCAGCGCGCTGGCGCGTGTCTGGGCGGTGAGAAGCGTGAACGTGACGGCGGCGACGACGATGCCGGCCGCGAGCGCAAGCGACCGGCCGCCCCGAAACCGGAGCTCCGACATCACGACCCTCAGCACAGGACGACCTTACGCCGTCCTCAGCAGATGCAGCCTCCGACGAAGTCCTGGCAGGTGGAGCCGATAAGGCAGGTGCAGCAAGCCGGACACGAGCCGGTGCAGTAGAACTTGTGCGTGCCCGCCGGGCAGGAGCCGCCGGGCGGAGTGCAGGTGGAGGGGCAGCAGTGGGTCGAGCCGAACGGGTCGTCGCCCTTTGCGGCCACGGCCGGCGCGAGGGCGACGCCGAGTCCGATGGCAAGGGTCGTGCCGAGGCGCTTGACGAACCCGCGGCGCGTCACTCCAGCCACTTCGACCCCAGGATGCATCCCGACCGGCGACTACGTTACGCCGATGTAGTGACGTCGGCAACCTTCGGCGGCGAGATCAACGCGTGTTCCATGAAGACCGTCGCCGCCAGAACGAAGGCGAGCGCACCCGCGAGTGCGACCGGCGGCAGCGACCGTTCGGCGAGGAGCAGGCCGAGATATCGCACCGGCGCCGAGCTTCAGCGACACGCCGATGCCGCGCGGCCCGCTGACAGTGACCGAGCGGGTGACGACGAGCGAGACGAGGTAAACGAGGACGCCGCCGAGCAGGGCAGCGCTCGCGCCGACGCCGAGCTGGTCTTCGCCGGCGCGCTCGATCAGCAACCGCAGGCCGGCGCTCGCCGCCGCCAGGCCCATGAGCAGCGGCAGGTGGGTATACGAGTAGACGACGACGGAGAGCGTGGTTCCGCGGAGGACGACGTTCGCCTGGCGGTCGAAGTAGAGCCACCACACGCACGCGAGGGCGGCGAAGCCGAGGATCGCGCCCGCCGAGGACTCGAGCCGCCAGCTCGTCCCGGCGGTTCCGGCGGCGACGGCGACCACCGACTCGCCGAGCACGATCAGCGTGAAGAGCGCCCAGCGCTCCGGCAGGTGGCGCGCGCTCGTCGGGATCCGGCGGTGAAGCCGCGTCGAGACCGGAGGGAGGCTCAGCTCGAGCGTGAGCGCGACGCACGTACCGCGCGGGTGGCGAGAACGCGAGCGAGACCAGCCAGATCGCGACGCCGACGCTGTAGCCGCCGCCGCAGAACCGGATCAACGGCCGAGCCTCCGGCACCGCAAGCCAGGCTCGCCAGTAGAGCGCGAGCATGAACGAGCGGAGGACGACGTAGGCGATCGCGAATCCGGCGCTGTGGGAGCCGTGGGCGACGTCACCGATCAGGACGGCCATGGCCGCGATGGCGAGCATGGCGGCGAAGTACGCGACGCGGAAGAGGAGGTCGTCCGTGTCGAGCGCGTTGCGTAGGCCATGTAGCCCTGCCACGCGACGTAGACGGGGACGAAGAGCCCGGCGAAGCGCAGGAAACCGGCGGCCGAGTGGTCGACGACGAGCTGGTGCGAGAGCTGCGTGATCGCGACGACGAAGACGAGGTCGAAGAAGAGCTCGAGCCACGACGTGTGGCGCTCGCCGATCTCGTCCCTCGTCAGGAGGCGCGGCGGGACGAGCCAGCGCTCGCGTCCGTCGCTCGTCGTCGCCGGTCGCCCCGTCCGGATAGCCATCGCGACCAGGCTAGGCGGGCGCGCTCGGCCGCACAACCCACGCGAGTCAACAGGTCGATTTTCTAGGCGCAACCTGTTAGGCTCCAATTGGCCGTCTAGTTAAGTTTCCTAACGAGAGCGTCCAGCTCGACTGAAAGGGGGCCCAGATGGGGAGGGCGGCGGTAAGCGCGAGCGGGGGTCTCGCACGGCGACCTCGTGTGCTCGCGATCGTGCTCTTGAGCTTCACGCTGATGCTCACCGGCCACGTCGGCCGCGCGAGCGCGGCCACGGTGAGTTCGACGCAGCTCACGACAGGGTGGGCGCTGAGGTCGGCGACGAACGTCACGGACACCGGCGCCACGATCTCGCAACCGGGCTACAGCACCTCCGGGTGGTACCCGGTCTCGATTCCGTCGACGGTGCTGGCCGGCCTGGTGGCGAACAACGTCTACCAGAACATCTACTTCGGCACGAACCTCCAGTCCGTGCCCGACCTGACCGGCCAGAACTGGTGGTACCGCGGCGAGTTCACCGCCCCCGCCAACTCCACCGGCCAGGCGTACTGGCTCCGCTTCAAGGGGATCAGCTACCGCGCCCAGATCTGGCTGAACGGCACCCAGCTCGATGCCAACGCCGTCGGCACGATGGCGGTGCACGAGTACAACGTCACGAGCCTGATCCACCCGGGCGCGGCGAACGCGGTCGCGATCCTCGTCACGCCGCCGGCGCACGGCTGCAAGGACCTGTCCTTCTGCACCGTCGACTGGAACCCGGAGGCGCCCGACATGAACGCGGGTCTCTGGGGCAAGACCTTCCTCGACACGACCGGGCAGGTCGCGCTCCGTGATCCGTACGTGCAGACGACGCTGCCGCTGCCCGCGACGAACTCGGCCGACCTGACCGTCTACGTCGACGCGATCAACACGACGGCCGCGCCGGTGACGACGACGATCACGGGGACGATCACGAAGTCGCCGTTCACGCCGATTACGGTCAGCCAGACGGTGACGCTGAACGCGAAGGAGCGGCGGGAGATCTCGTTCACGCCGGCGGCCTATCCCGCTCTTCACGTGACGAACCCGGCGCTTTGGTGGCCGTACCAGTTCGGCACTCCGGAGCTGTACCAGCTCGCCACGACCGCGGCGGTCGGCGGCGCGACCTCCGACTCGAAGACGATCAACTTCGGCATCCGGCAGTTCACCGACTACCGCACCGTGGTGAACGGCACGTCCTTCGTCGGCTACAAGGTGAACGGCGTCCCGATCTTCTTCCGCGGCGGCGGCTACGTGTGGGACATGCTGCAGCGGTTCGACCCGAAGAGCGACGCGACGACGATCAAGTACGTCAAGGACATGGGCCTGAACGCGATCCGCTTCGAAGGCACGCTCGGGAACGAGAACCTCTACGACCTCGCCGACCAGAACGGGATCATCCTCATGGGCGGCTTCGTCTGTTGCAGCGCCTGGGAGAACGACACCTGGACGACCGAGCAGGAGAACGTCGCGCACGCGTCGCTCGACACGCAGATGCGGAACCTCCGGGCGCACCCGAGCGCCTTCTTGTGGGCCTTCGGGAGCGACCAGCCGGTGAGCGCGACGCACCTCGCGCAGTACAAGTCGATCGCCACGGGCCTGCACTGGCAGAACCCGACGCTCGACAACGTCGCGACCTGGGCGAACGCCAACGCGGGCATGAAGATGGACGGCCCATACGTCTGGGAGCCGCCGAACCTCTGGTGGGACACGACGAAGGCCGGCAGCGCGTTCGGGACGACGGCGGAGGAGGGAACCGAGTCGCCGCCGCCGCTCGAGAGCCTGCAGAAATTCATCCCGGCGGCCAACCTGTGGCCGATCGGCACCGTCTGGAACTACCACGCAGGGAAACCGAAGAGCGTCTTCGACAACATCCACTGGTTCACGGACGGCGTGAACAACCGCTACGGCACGACGACGAGCGCGGCCGACTACGCGAAGAAGGCCGAGGTGCAGAACTACGAGAACACGCGCGCGTTCTTCGAGTCCTGGAGCGCGCACGAGTTCACGCAGAGCTTCGGGACGATCTTCTGGATGCTGAACGGCGTCTGGCCGTCCGTGCACTGGAACCTCTACGACTGGTACTACGAGCCGGGCGGCGGCTACTTCGGCGCCAAGAAGGCGAACGAGCCGGTGCACATCGCCTACGACTACGTGACGCGAAACGTCTACGTCGTGAACTCCACGCTCACCGCGCGGAGCGGCATGTCCGCGACGGCGACCTTCTACAACATCCCGGGGATCACGGCGCAGTCGACGACCTCGGCGTCGAGCCTGTCGATCCCGGCCAACGCGTCCACGCAGGTCATGACGCTCCCGGCTGTGTCCGGCCTCTCGACGACGTACTTCATCCGGCTCCAGCTCAAGGACTCGACGGGAGCCGTCGTCAGCAACAACCTCTACTGGTACTCGACCAGTCCGGACACGTTCGGGAACAAGAGCAACTGGTACTCGACCTCGGTCCGGAACTACGCGAACCTGACCGGCCTCAACAGCCTCGCGGCGAACTCGAGCGTCACCTCGTCCGCGTCGCGGACGGTGAGCGGCGGCCAGGAGACGGTGACGATCACCCTCAACAACACGAGCGCGACGAACATCGCGTTCTTCCTGCGGCCGGAGGTGATCGCCGGGAGCGGCGGCACGGAGGTGCTGCCGGTCACGTACACGGAGAACTACGTCTCGCTCTTCCCGGGTGAGTCGAAGACGATCATCGCGTCGTACGCGACGAGCGACCTCGGCGGCCAGGCGCCGTACCTGCTCGTCCGCGGCTACAACGTCCCGACGACGACGAGCGCGATTCCCTAGCCCTGCGAGCGGGAGGGCGTCCGCGAGGTCGTCCTCCCGTTGTACCGCCAGCAGTACGCGCGGTGCCAGGAACAAAGCCTTTTCTTTATTTTGAAAAGTCGCTTTACATCTTGAAGCTGGTGGGGTAACCTTGCCGGCTTCGATGCCGGCGACACGCGCGATCCGAGAGCGGCCGGAGGCGACCTGGGAACTCGTCCTGAAGCGCAATCCGGTCGAGCGGATCAAGCAGGAGAAGGCGCCGCTCGGCATCCGCGACGAGCTTCCCGCGCTGATCGCCGCCGGCTACGAGAACGTGCCCGAGGAGGACGTCGTGCGCCTCCAGTGGTGGGGGCTCTACCACGACAAGCCCAAGGTCGGGACGTTCATGCTCCGGGTCAAGCTCCCGAGCGGGTACCTGACTCCCGCGAAGCTGCGCGCGATCGGCGAGGTCGCGAACACGTTCGGCCGCGGTGACGGCGAGCTTTCGACGCGGCAGAACATCCAGCTGCACTGGCTCGAGCTGGCGGCGCTGCCGGAGGTGCTCGCGCGGCTCGACGCCGCCGGGCTCACGACCGCTGGCGGCTGCGGCGATACCGTCCGCAACATCACCGGCTGCCCGGTGCAGGGGATCGACCCGAACGAGCTCTTCGACTGCTCCGACGTGGTCGAGGAGGCGGCGCGGTTCTTCTACGGCAACCCCGACTTCGTCGACCTGCCGCGCAAGCACAAGTACACGATCGCGGCCTGCGCCGACCGCTGTAACGCGCCCGAGATCAACTGCATCGCATTCGTCGGCGTCGTCCACGGAGGCCGGCCCGGCTTCGCCGTGCGCGTCGGCGGCGGGCTCTCGTCGGTGCCGCGGCTGTCCCGCGACATGGGCGTCTTCGTCCCGAAGGAGGAGGCGGTCGCGGTCCTGGCGGCGATCACGAGCGCCTGGAGCGAGGACCTCCGCTACCGCGTCTCGCGGGTGAAGGCGCGGCTCAAGTTCATGATCGACGACATCGGCCCGGAGGGGATGCGCGAGCGCGTCGAGGCGAAGCTCGGCCGCGAGCTCGAGGACTTCGAGCTGGCGCCGGTCGCGATCCAGCCGAGCGACCACGTCGGCGTCCACGAGCAGAAGGAGCCCGGCCTCCGCTACATCGGCTTCCCCGTCCACCTCGGCCTCGTCTCCGGCGACCAGCTGATCGCGATCGCCGACCTCGCCGAGCGCCTCGGCGGCGACGTCCGGATCACGCGGCAGCAGAACTTCGTCGTCGCGAACGTGCCCGAGGCCGAGGTCGAGGCGACGATCGCTGAGGTCGCGGCGATCGGCTTTCCGCTCGAGGTCAACCACGTTCGCGCCGCGGGGATCGCGTGCACGGGCGAGCCGCACTGCAACTTCTCCGTCACCGAGACGAAGACGCGGCTCGGCCGGCTGATCGAGCGGCTGGAGGAGCGGTTCGGCGAGGACATCGCCGATCTCCGCATCCACCTCGACGGCTGCCCGCACTCGTGCGCGCAGCACTGGATCGCCGACCTCGGCTTCCAAGGCACGACGGCTCGCGACGACGAGGGCCGCCGGCGGCAGGCCTACGACATCTTCGTCCGCGGCGGCCTCGGTCCGGGCGCCGCGATCGGCCGCCCGCTCTTCCGCCGCGTCCTCTCGGAGGAGCTCGACGACGCTGTCGAAGGGCTCGTCCAGGGCTGGCTCGACGACCGCGACGAGGGCGAGTCGTTCACGGACTTCTGCCGGCGCCTCTCCGACGAGGAGCTCGGCGAGCTCGCGGGGATCGAGCCGGCGCGGCAGCGCGAGCGCGAAGAGGTCGCTGCGTGAGCGGCGTCGCTTGCGATGCCGCTTTCAGGCCGGGCCGGCTTTGCCGGCTCGGCCGTCTGCGCCGCTCGCCCGGAACGCCTGACTACGAGGTTCCCGCATGAGCGGCGTGTGCGATGCCGCCTTCAGGCCGGGCCGGCTTGGCCGGCTCGGCCGTCTGCGCCGCTGGCCTGGAGCGCATGATTCGGAGGTGGACGCGTGAGCGTCGAGCTCATCGACGAGCTCGAGGCCGGCGAACTCTCGGTCGAGTTCGAGGGCGAGGAGCCGGAGGTCGTGCTCGAGTGGGCGCTCGAGCGCTTCTCGCCGCGGATCGCGCTCTCGACCGCGTTCCAGATCGACGGCGTCGCGCTGCTCGACATGGCGTACGCGATCGAGCCGGAGGTCCGCGTCTTCAGCGTCGACACGGGCCGCTTGCCGCCGGAGACCTTCGAGCTCGTCGAGCGGCTGCGCGAGCGCTATCCGTGCTTCCAGCTCGACCTGCTCTCGCCTGACGCGCTCCACCTCCGGCGCATGGTCGCGCGCAAGGGGCCGAACCTCTTCTACGAGTCGGTCGAGAACCGGCTCCTGTGCTGCAACATCCGCAAGGTCCAGCCGCTCACGCGCCACCTGGCCACGCTCGACGCCTGGGTCACCGGCCTCCGCCGCGACCAGTGGGCGACGCGGACGAACATCCGCAAGGTCGAGATCGACCACGACCACGGCGCGATCGTGAAGCTGAACCCGCTCGCGGAGTGGACGGAGGAGGAGGTGTGGGACTACGTTCGCGAGCACGACGTTCCCTACCACGCGCTCTACGACCGCGGCTACACGTCGATCGGCTGCGCTCCGTGCACGCGCGCCATCGACCCGGGCGAGCAGACGCGGGCGGGCCGCTGGTGGTGGGAGGTGAACGCGCCCAAGGAGTGCGGCATCCACTGCGCGATCGAGACCGGCGGCTTCGAGCACGAGCTCCACGCCATCCTCGGCGAGGAGGAGCATGAGTAGCGTCACGCTGCAGGGCGAGGCGCGCGAGGTCGCGCTCGGTGAGGCGCAGGCCGTCCTCGCGCTCGTCCAGGACGAGGACCGGCGCGGGCGGCTCGCGTCTCTCGTGGCAGCGATCGACGAAGGAGAGTTGGGCGACGAGGAGGCTCAGGCGCTCGAGGAGCTGCTCGAGCTCGGGCTCCAGACCGGTCGCCTGCGAGCCCTCTACGGCCCGGGCGGCGAGCAGGCCGCGCTCCGCGTCTACCGCCGGCTTCCCGGCGGCCGCGAGCTCGGTCGCACTGCGAAGGAGGTGACCGAGGCGCTCGCCGCGCTCGAGGGCAAGACGCTCGAGTCGCTGTCGATCCAGGCGGTCGGGCCGGGCGCGTACCTGGTGTCGATCGGCGCCGAGGCGCTCGAGCTCTCGGTGCGCCTCGACCGGCAGGGCGCGCGGCTCGTCAGCGTCGGCCTCTGAGCCTCGTGGGCGAGAAGCGCTACTACATGGCCTGCCTCGACGTCGCGGGCCGCGACTGCCTCGTCGTCGGCGGCGGCTCGGTCGGGCTCGAGAAGGCCCGCGGGCTCCTCGACTGCGGCGCGCGCGTGACGGTGGTCGCGCCGGAGATCGTCTCGGAGCTGCGAGAGCTGCCGGTCGAGCTCGTCGAGCGGCCCTATCGCAGCGACGACCTCGACGGCCGCTTCCTCGTCATGGCCGCCACCGCCGATGCCGCGGTCAACCGGCGCGTCTCCGAGGACGCCGAACGGCGCTCGCTCCTCTGCAACGTCGCCGACGCGCCCGACCTCTGCACGTTCATCCTCCCTGCCGTCCACCGGCAGGATCCGATCGCGATCGCAGTCACGACGAGCGGCGCGTCGCCCGCGCTCGCGCAGCGGATCCGGGGCGAGGTGGCGGAGCGGTACGGGCCGGAGTACGCCGACCTCGCCCGCCGCCTGCGCGCACGGCGTCCGTGGGCGAAGGAGAACTTGACCACGTACGAGGAGCGCCGCGACTATTTCCAGGCGCTCGTCGAGGAGGCGCTCCCGTGAGCGTCTTCTTGGTCGGAGCCGGCCCTGGAGATCCGGATCTGATCACCGCGCGCGGCCTCGACCTGGTGCGGTCGTGCGAGGTGCTGATCCACGACCGGCTGGTCGCGCCAGAGCTCGTCGACGAAGCTCCCGCCGACGCGATCCGAATCGCCCACGAGCCGCACTCCCAAGCGGAGCTCAACGAGCTGCTGGTGGCGTACGGGCGAGCGGGCTTCCGCGTAGTGCGGCTGAAGGGCGGCGACCCGTTCGTCTTCGGCCGGGGCGGCGAGGAGGCGCTTGCGCTCGCGGAGGCCGGGCTCGAGTTCGAGGTCGTCCCCGGCGTCTCCGCGCTGAGCGCCGTGCCGGCGGCCGCGGGGATCCCGGTCACGCACCGTGGCCTCGCCTCGCAGGTGACGCTCGTCACGGCCCACTGCTCGCCCGAAGGACGGCGGCCCGACTACGCCGCGCTTGCGCGGACGCCGGGGACGCTCGTCTTCTTCATGGCCAAGCGTGCGCTCGGCGAGATCGCTGCCGCGCTGATCGAGCACGGAAGAGCGCCGTCGACCCCGGCGGCGGCCATCGCCAGCGGAACGCTCCCCGAGCAGCAGGTCGTGACCGCGCCGCTCGCGGAGATCGCGGCGGCCGCGGCCGAGCTCGAATCGCCGGTTCTCCTCGTCGTCGGGGAGGTCGTCTCGCTCGCCGGCCGGCTGGCTCCGAGCGAGCGACTCGAAGCCGCGCTCTCGTAGCGCTGCGCCGAGCCATCTGAACGCGGAGCCGTCGAGGCCGAGTCAGCTGCACATCTTGAACTTTTCGTTGTCGCGACGTCTAATTAGGGGTCGCCAGAGGGAGGTCGCAAGATGTCTTTCTTTCTCCTCTCCGTCGGGACCTCGCCAGCTGTGCCGCGCGGCGAGTCCACTACTCACCGGTTGGGCGAGGCCGGTCTCCGTGTAATCCGCGCCTGGAGCCTTCCATCATCAGATGCCGATTACGTCGTAGTCGGAGGTGAAGTCGACCGTCGCGCGCTGGTTGGCGCCATCGGTGATACCGGCCTCTCTCTGCACGGGGCGGCGGAGATCGTTCCATCCGCAGACGAGGTTGCTGTAGACGATTCTCTTGAAGGACGTCTTCCAGCCAATGCGCCCGCAACCTTTGGCGCCGTCGCCGAGATGCTCGAGGCTGGTTATGCGCCGATAGACCCACCTTGGGAATGGTGCGCGAGGTGCGACACGTTCCACGAGCGTGGGCAGCACGTGATTTGAGAAGCAACACTCGCCTAACCACGCAGATTCCCGCACCATTTGGCTACTCAGCCGCGCTTGAGGTCTTCGGATCTTCGGCCGCTCCGATGCTCATTGGCTTCGCCTTCGTCCTGATTGGGCTCATCGTCCAAAGCGACAACGACTTCGGCCAGCCAAACGTGGCTCTTGTGCTACTCGTCTCGGCGGCTCTTCTCCTCGTCAACGCAGTCCAGCTTACGTTCAGAGCACGGCAATATTACGTTCCACCTGACGAATTCACGAGCCTCTTGGAGATTGCCAAGGCTGATGGATTCACTGAAGAAACCGTGAAATGCTGGTATAAGCAATGGCTCCGGCGCCACAAACGCTATCTGAGCCAAGCTCGCCTTCTATACAACGGCGGGGTTGCCCTTCTTCTGGTAGCCGTCGCCGTCGCGCTCATTCCTCCTGGACCAATATCGAAGGCCAATCACGTCCGATTGGCTGCAGTCTTCGTTGTCGTCATTGGTGCTACGCTCGAGGCAATTAGAATCATTATCCCGCCGATAAAACTGTGTATTCGTAAACTCCGAGACGCGGACCAGCAAAGACCTCCGCCGAAGTGGCCCGAGGCTGTCGCAGAGGCGATGATTATGCTGCTCGTCCTCGGGCTCATGGCGGCGGCCGGCTTGGTCGGCTGGGTGATTGGCCACTTCACACACCTCTAAGCGGACATGCGGAGAGGTCGTCTCGCTCGCCGACCGACTGGCTCCGAGCCGGCGGCTAGAGCTGGCTCTCTAGGCCGACCGCCGTCCGGAGCCTGGGCGCCGCCGAGGGTGGAGCGCCGGCCGCCTCGAGCGCGTCGAGTGCCGCGCCGAGGACGGGTGGAGCGGTGACGGCGACCGGCTTCGCGTATGGGGCGCGCTCCGCGAGCCGTGCGGTGACTTCGTCGTAGAGCAGCCCTTCGCCGCCGCGCAGCATCCCGCCGCCGAGGAGGACGGTGACGGAGCGGCCGATGAGGTCGAGATCCGCGAGCGCCCGCATCGCCATCAGCACGACCTCGTCCGCAAGCCGCTCGACCAGGCGCCGCGCCACCCGGTCGCCGTCCTCCGCCGCGGCGACGACGGCCGGCGCGAGCTCGCCGAGCCGCTCCGCCGGTAGGCGCCGGTAGCGGACGGCCTCGCCCACCTCGGGCACGGACAGGCCGAAGTGGTCGGCGACGACCTTGTGGAGCGCGGTCGGCTCGCCGCGCCCGTCCTCGGCGCGCGCGGCGAGGAAGAGCACCTCGCGGCCGAGCATCACGCTCCCGCCCCAGTCACCGGTCTCCCAGCCGAGCGACGGGTAGCGCGCGACGCTGCCCGCGCCCGACCGGCCAGCGCAGTTGATCCCGGCGCCGCAGACGACCGCGACCGCGTCGCCCGCGTCGGTGCCGGCACGAAGCAGCGCGAAGACGTCGTTGTCGACGGTCGCTCGCTCGACCCACGGCTCGCGTTCCAACGCTGCCGCGAGCACGGCACGGTCGCTCGGGATGTCGACGCCGCAGAGGTAGAACATGGCGTGAGCCGCGGTCGCCCTCGTGAGGAGCGGCGCGACGAGCCGGCGGAGGAAGGCGACGGTCGCCTCCGGCCCGACGGCGTGCGAGTTGTTCCCCGGCCCGCGGTCGTGTGCGACGAGCTGGCCGCCGAGGGTCGCGACGAGGATGTCCGTCTTGGAGTTGCCGCCGTCGACGCCGAGGACGAGCCCGCCGTCTCCCGAGGCGCCCACCTTCAGCGGTGCGCCTGCGAGAGCAGCGGCGCATCGGCGAGGGCGCCGACGGGGACGCGAACCCTGGCGTCGCACGAGGTCGCTCCGCACTCGCAGACGAGCTCCCGGACGACCGATTCAGCATCCCCCTCCGCCCACGGCCGGGCGTAGTACGCGCGAACCTGCGCCGCGATCGCCTCGTTCGCCTCCCGCAGCAGCGCCTGGCGCTCCGTGCACGTCTCGGCACGCGGCCCCTCGGCGAGCGCCTCCGAGAACAGCTCCTCGACTGCCGCGACCGTCGCCTCGAGGTCGCGTGAGCCGTCGACGATCAAGGTCGGCGCACTGTGCTCGCTTGCATCGCGGGCGATGACGTCCCGGAGCAAACGGTAGAGGGCGGTCGGGCCGGGCGGGGTGCCGCGAGCAGCGAGGGTGGCCCGCTGGAAGTCGCTCGTCGGGAGCAGCCAGACGGCGCGGGATGGATCGGCGATTCCACTCGAGACGGCGCGAGCGGGAAGAACGGAGCCCTCGGCGATCACGAGCGGCGATTCGGGCAGTGCACGGAGGTCGTCGAGCGCCATCGCCCCGCGCTCGGTGTGCAGGGACAGCTCGAGCATCTCGGACGGCGTCGAGCGCGCCCACCGGTCTTCCGGGGTCATCGCCTCCCAGCGCCGCGCTGCCGCGTTCCCGGCTCGCAGCGCCCGATCGCGGTGCTGCCACGTCCGGGTATCGGCGCCGTACCAGCGCAATCCGTGTCGGCGCGCGATCCTCGTCGCCACGGCGGTCTTCCCCGCGCCAGGCGGCCCACCGATCCAAAGCACGTGCCTCAGCACCCCCATCCCGGGGCCGCCAGCATACGTCGAGTGCGGATCGTCGAGCAGCGGATCGAGCGGATCAGGAATGCGGATCAGCCGGCGGATCGCACTGTCGTTCGGATGGGAAGCCGTATGCGATGTCGATACCGATCGCGCGTCAGGTGCGTGAGCTCACACTCGGGGCCGGGCGCTCCGAGCCCCTGCCAAGACACCGCATCGTGACCTGGAGACGTGCTCGGGGTGGCGGCGGGCTTCTGGAATGATCCGCCCGGTCGTGTGACAAAGGAGGCGAGATGGCCCCGATCGTCGAGAGCATCGAGATCTCGCGAAGACCGGAAGACGTCTTCTCGTACGTAACCGATCCCTCGCGCCTGCCGGAGTGGCAGGAGAGCGTCGTGAGCGTGCGTCGGGAGGCCAATGCCCCGATGGCGGTGGGTTCGAGGGCGGTCGTGACGCGGCGCCTCGGTCGCCGGGAGCAGGCAATGACCGTGGAACTGGCCGAGTTGAATCCCCCACGCAGCTGGGCTGTGCGAGGTATCGACGGCCCTGTGCGGGGGAACGTCAGGGGCACGATCGAGCCGCTCGACGATGGCGCCCGCTCACGTGTGACCATCGAACTCGACTTCGAGGGTCATGGCTTGGGCAAGTTGCTTGTGCCGCTCGTTGTGAGGCCGCAGGCGCAGAAGGAGGTTCCGCGGAATCAGCAGAAGCTGAAGGAGCGGCTCGAGAGTGGCGCTTAGGCGCTATCCAACTCTCGCCTGACGCGCTGGTCTTCGGGGGAGCCTCGGCAGTTTCTCCAGGCGGGCTCGACGAGGTCGTCATCCACCTCGCGCCGGCGTCCGGCTCTACGGCAGCGAGGGCGACGGGCCGGTCGAGTGGAGCGAATCTCCCCGGGCGAGGCCGAGCAGCTGACCGCCCTGCGGTTTCGTGTCGCGAAGTAACTCAGTCGATCGGATCGACCCGATAGCCGTCGTCGCCGGCGACGACGCCCACTCCCGCGCCCTTGGCGAGCGGCGCCACGATCTCGCCCGTGAGACCGAGGACGGCGGCCTCGTTCGTCGGGCTGTGGCCGACGACGAGGGCGCGGCCATCCTCGGGCAGGGCGTCGAGGACGCGGCGGAGCGCGGCGCCGAGCCGCTCCGAGTCCTCGGCGACGAGCTCGGGATCGGCCTCGCGTAGCGCGTCGAGCGCGCCGCTTCCCGCCTTCTCGTACGCGGCGCGCCAGCGGTCCTCGACCTCCGACCGCAGGCCCGGCTCGACGACGACGCCGCCCGGCACCTGCTGGCCGAGCGCGGCGAGGAAGCAGGCGAGCGTCTGCGTCGCGCGCTGGGCGCCGGTCGAGACGGCGAGGTAGTAGCCGCCGCGAAGGCGTGCGCCGATCTCCAGCGCCGCCGCCACCCCCTCGGCGGTGAGGACGTCGTCGTCGGCGTCGGTGTGCCGCCGGAGCTCGATCTCCTTGGCCACGGGGCGACGCTACCAGCGATACGATCGGGGCGATGCCCGAGATCGAGGGCTACGGCTTCGGGCGCGTGACGATCGACGGACGTGAGGAGACGTGGGACGTCATCGTGCTCCCCGAGCGCGTGGTGCGCGGCTGGTGGCGGAAGGACGGGCACGGGCTCGTGCTCGAGGATCTCG
>DASQWB010000082.1:0-20848 GCA_035640455.1 Gaiellaceae bacterium
AAGCACAGCAATGTGTTCAGCGGACTCGTACTAATTGCCCGAGGTCTTGATTTCGAACACGCGGAGAGCTGCTATGGAGTTTTGAGGGTGCGCGACATCACGCGCCTAGACAATTTGGCGGCCATAGCGGTGGGGATACACCTCTTCCCATTCCGAACAGAGAAGTTAAGCCCACTTGCGCCGATGGTACTCGGAGGGCAACCTCCCGGGAGAGTAGGCAGCCGCCAGTCTTCACCGAAAGAGGCCGCGTCCGCGGCCTTTTTCGTCTCCCGATATGCGAGCAGTCGGCCTAGGTCATGCGGCCCGCAGGCGGTCGCGCCAGCCAGGATCGAGCGCGCGCAGCCGCCGCACGCGCTCGCTGATCGGCGGATGCGAGGCGAAGAGCCCTGCCAGCCCCTCCTCGGCAAAGGGATTGATCGTGTAGAGCGGCTCAGTCGCCGGACTGCCTTCGAAATGCACGAGATCGTTGGCCTGCTCGAGGCGGACGAGCGCGTCCGCGAGCCCGTGCGGCGAGCCGCAGAAGCCAGCGGCGAGCGTGTCGGCCGCGAACTCGCGCGTCGGCGAGAGCAGCAGGTGGACGAATGCGGCGGCGACGGGCCCGAGGACGAAGAGGAGCGCCCGCGCGAGCCAGCCTCCCAGCCGGCTCGTCTCGACGAGAGCGGCCGCGATCACGACGGCCGCCGTCTGGACGACGATGTCGCGGTTCCGGACGTGTGCCAGCTCGTGTGCGATCACACCTTCGAGCTCGGCCGGCGTCAGCGCCGACACCAGCCCCGCGCTGACCGCGAGCGCCGACGCGCGCGGGCCGCGGCCGGCCGCTAGCGCGCGTGGGTGCCCATCCGGAATCAGGTACAGGCGTGGCTTCAGCACCCCGGCGACGGCGGCGAGCCGCTCGACCGTCGAGTGGAGCGCCGGCGCCTCGCCGACCGGCAGCTCGCGCGCTCCGACGAGGCCGAGCGCGACGCGGTCGGAGTACCAGTAGGCGCCGCCCGCCAAGAGAAGTGCGCAGAAGACGAGGATCGAGAGCAGCCGATAGCCGCCGGCCGCGAAGCCGAGGGCTCCGAGAAAGGCGCAGACGCCGAGCACGAGCGCCCATGCCTTGAGGACGTTGGCGATCGCGGGAAGGCTGCCGCGCATCCGCCTAAGACGCCGAAGTGGCGCCGGAGATCAGAGCGAGCGGGCCGTGCATGCTCAAGACCACCGTCAGGCGTCCTCGTCGCGGTCGTCCTCGGCGAGGCCACGCGGCGGCCAGTCCGGCTCGGGCGCGTCGCACCGGCTCGAGCAGTGGAGGGAGGCGATGTTCTGAAGCGGCACGAGGATGTGGCCGTTCAGCTCGATGTGCGCGACGTCCTCGACGTAGCAATACGCCGTTAGCACGCCCTCCTGATATTCGCCGCCGAAGAGGGCGACCTCGACTTGCTCGCCCTTGTACTTGCTCGTGTAGTCCTCCACCGAAGGTCAGTCTAACGGCCGAAAATCTCGTTCCGAGAGCGGTCGCCCGGGTGGCGAGGGCGACTGGCTCGGGGAGTGGCGAGCACCGGCTTGAGATCGTCGTCGTGGACACCGTTACGCTTGCCGTCGTGGATCTCGGACTCCGCGGGCGCGTCTGTCTCGTCACGGGCTCGACGGGCGGGATCGGGCTCGAGACGGCCAGGCTGCTTGCCGACGAGGGGGCGCGGGTCGTCGTATGCGGCCGGGACGCGGGGCGCGTCGAGCGAGCGCGGCGCGAGGCACGAGCGGAGCTCGGCCTCGTGTACGACCTGGCGAAGCCGGGTGCGCCGGAGGCGCTCGTCGCCGAGGCCGCTTCGGCTCTCGGCGACGTCCGTTGCCTCGTCAACAACGTGGGCCTCGCCTACCAGGTGCATTTCGACGAGCTGACCGACCCGCAGTGGGACGCGATGTGGCAGCTCAACGTCATGAGCTACGTGCGAGCGATCCGAGCGGTGCTGCCGGCGATGCGGGACGGGCGCGGGGGCGTGATCGTGAACGTCTCGTCGACGGCCGGAAAGCGGCCGTCGACGGGAATGCCGAACTATTCGGTGACGAAAGCCGCCGTTCTCTCGCTCTCTCGACTCGTCGCCGACCTGTACGCGCGGGACGGTGTCCGGTGCAACGCCGTCGCCCCGGGCCCGACGGCGACGGACGCTTGGCTCGGCCAGGGCGGTCTCGCCGAACAACAGGCCGCCGCGAGTGGGAAGACGAAGGAGGAGGTGCTCGAAGCGGTGGCGAAGGGCCGGCCGCTCGGCCGGCTCGCGGAGCCAGAAGAGATCGCGGCCGTCGTGGTGTTCCTCTGCTCCGAGCGGGCGCGATACGTGACGGGCGCGGCGTGGAGCGCGGACGGCGGCACCGTCCCGATCATCGTCTGAGACGCGGCGGGCCATGGCCGCGGGGCACTCCTTTCGCGACGTCGCCGTGCAGAAGCCGGCATGAATTCGGCACACCCACGAGACATTTCGGAGCCGGCTTGTCGGTAGCGTGGAAATCCCAGGCCGGACCCCGGGAGGGTGGGGGTTGGGGATGGGTCCCGCCCCGCGACTCCGCCTGACCCTCCGGTCGTCGGCGGCTCGGCCTGCCGTGGGCGCTACGATCGGATTCGCGGGCGCTTCGATCGGCTTCGTGCGTACCCGCGCCGGCCTCGGCAGGGACTACGCTTGACGCCGATGCACGAGGTCGCACGAACGGTCGGCGACGCCTTCGAGGTCCGCGTACGCGAGCACGAGGAACGGTGGCTCTCGCCGCTCGCCGTCCGCTCCTACGAGACGCGCGGGCGCCTGCGTCCTGAGGCGGGGTGCCGGATCAGGACGCCCTTCCAGCGCGATCGCGACCGGATCCTGCACTCGAAGCCGTTCCGGCGCCTCAAGGGCAAGACGCAGGTCTTCATCGACCCCGCCGGCGACCATTACCGGACGCGCATGACGCATACCCTCGAGACGACGGCGATCGCCCGCGGGGCGGCGCGCGCCCTACGGCTGAACGAAGACCTCGTCGAGGCAATCGGGCTCGGGCACGACATGGGCCATCCTCCCTTCGGGCACGCGGGCGAAGAGGCGCTCGACGCCGCGCTCGAGCGCCGCTTCGGGCGCCGGTTCCGCCACAACGAGCAGTCGCTCTGGATCGCCGAGTCGCTCAACCTGACGGCCGAGGTCCGGGACGGAATCCTCACGCATACCGGGCCGGAGGAGCCGGACACGCTCGAGGGCAAGCTCGTCCGGCTCGTCGACCGGGTCGCCTACATCAACCACGACATCGACGACGCGATCCGGTCGGGCATCCTCGCCGCCGAGGATCTGCCGCGTCGCGAGGTCGAGCTCCTCGGGCCTACCGGATCGCGACGGATCGACGCGCTCGTCCACGATCTCGTCGAGATGTCGGAGCGGGTCGGCGACATCGTCCAGAGCGAGGAGTTCGGTTCTGCGATGCTCTCGCTCCGCGCGTTCATGTTCGAGCGCGTCTACCTGGGACCGGAGGCGCGGGCCGAGCATGCCCGCGCCCGGGCCACGGTGCAGCGGATCTTCGAGCACCTCGCGGATCGAGGCGACGACCCTGACGACATCGTCGGCTTCGTGGCCGGGATGACCGACCGCTTCGCGCTCGATTACGCGGCTGAGATTTGATCCACAGGAAATCCACCGCCTGAGGACGACGTCACGAACTTCGCGCTCGTAGCGCCGATTCGATCCACAGATGTCGTCCGGGGTGTTTGGGAACATGGGTTCCGATGCTCCTGCTAATGCGGATATCCACAGGGTCCTGCGTTAGTAGGGGCGGCCGATTTGTCCACCGCGGTTGCGTCGGCACCGTCGACGCGACATGAGTATGTCCTTGTCCCAGGCCGCCTCTCGTGCGCCGGCGACGGCGTCACGCCCGCGTCTCCGCGTCGCGGGCCGCATCAAGGATTCGAGCGTTGCGGACGTGAAGGCGGCGGCGTCAATCGTCGACGTCGTCTCGGCGCGGACGCAGCTCCGCAAGACCGGCGCCGGCTACATGGGGCGCTGCCCCTTTCACGACGAGCGGACGCCGAGCTTCTCGGTCAGTCCCGCGAAAGGCACCTACCACTGCTTCGGCTGCGGCGTCGGCGGGGACACGATCCGCTTCGTCCAGGAGACCGAGCAGGTGGACTTCGTGGGGGCGATCGAGTGGCTCGCCGACCGGTTCAACGTGGCGCTCGAGTACGAGGAGATCTCGCCCGAGCAGAACGCGCGCCGCCGCCGCCGCGACCGCCTCCTCGAGCTCCTCGACGCCGCCGCGAGCTTCTATGAGCGCTACCTGTGGGACTCGCCGGCGGGGTCGCTCGCTCGCGACCACCTCACCGGCCGGGGTCTGCGGGAGGAGGTCTGCCGCGAGTACAGGCTCGGGGTCGCGCTCGGCGATCAGACGCTGGCGCGGAAGGCGCTCGCGAAAGGGTTTACGACCGCCGAGCTCGCCGCCGCGGGGCTCGTGAACCGGCGCGGGAACGACTACTTCTCGCAGCGGCTCCTCTTCCCGCTCGCCGACGCACGAGGACGAGTCCTCGGCTTCCAGGCGCGCAAGCTCCGCGAGGACGACCCGCTGCGCGCCAAGTACGTGAACTCGCCGGAGAGCGAGCTCTTTCGCAAGGGCGACCTCCTGTACGGGCTCGACCGCGCGCGGGCGGCGATCGCCCGCGAGGATCGCGCGCTCGTCGTCGAGGGCAACACCGATGTGCTCGCCCTGCGACAAGTCGGTCTCGAGCCGACCGTCGCCTCCATGGGAACGGCGCTCACCGAGTGGCAGCTGAAGGAGCTCGCGCGGCTGACGAAGCGCATCTGGCTGTGCTTCGACGGCGACGCCGCCGGCGAGGCGGCGACGCTGCGGGGAATGGAGCTCGCGGCCGCGCAGGGCTTCGACGTCCGGGTCGTCGCCCTTCCGGCGGGGATCGATCCCGCCGACGCGGCCGATGGCTTCGAAGGACGGGTCGCGGACGCCGAGAGCTACCTCGGCTACCGCGTCCGGCTCGAGCTCGAGCGGGCGCCCGATCGTCAGGAGGCGTTCGTGCGGGTGCGGGAGGTGCTCTCGCGTTTCGAGGACTCGCCCGAGCGGCAGGAGGCGCTTCGGCTCGCCGCCGACCGCCTCGACCTGCCGCGGGAGACGCAGGCCGGCCTGGCGCCGCGGGCGACAGCGTCTACGGGCGCCCTCTCGCCGAGGGTGCTCGAGGCGGGAGACCGGCTCGAGCGCGACGCGCTCGCCGGCGTGCTCGCGCACCCGAGCCTCGTCGAGGTGCTCGCCGAGCTCGCTCCGGACCATTTCGATTCGGCGCTGAATAGGCGGCTGCGGGACCACCTCGTCGAGGCGGGGAACGAGGACGACGAGCTCGTCGCCGCGCTCGCCGAGCTTCACGCGCGCGCCGCGGTCGAGGGCATCGACGAGCACACGGCCGAGCAGGCGCTCCTCCGGCTCCGCGAGCGGCGCCTGCGGCGCGACCTCGCCGAAGCGGAGGGCGAGCGGCTGCTCGACCTCCAGCACGCCCTCGCCAAGGTGCGGACGGCCTTCCACGAGCTGGCGTAACCCGCCTCAGGCCACGGCTACACTAGGCGCGCCGAAGAGCCGTTCCCCGGTAGCTCAATTGGCAGAGCATCCGGCTGTTAACCGGAGGGTTGCTGGTTCGAGTCCAGCCCGGGGAGCTACAGGAAAGTGCTGTAAAGGAGAGTTTTCCGAATCTGTGGCACGTGGGCTGTCCGCCCAGGTGCAAGCAGAGGTGCAAGCACGTTGCCGGAAACGATGATCGCCCAGCTCAGATCCCGTGCGGACGGGATCATCGAACTGCTCCGCGAGCTCCTGGTTGAGCGCTCCGCGCTGCGCGCCATTCGCCTGGAGGGCGTCGCTATCTTCGGCCCGTCGAACAGTTGGGGCCCGCTCGGCGGCGAGGGTAGAAAACTCCAATCTCGGTTGCTGAACGAGCTGGAGTCCTACATCCCGCTCGTCTCGGTTCTCACCCGCGTCGCACCCGATCGAGCGCGGAAAGAGATCGCAGACGCCAACAAGACGCTTCGGGCGGTTGTCGACCAGTCGAACCTGTCGCCGTTCCGATCAACCGAAGAGGCGTTTGAGTCCACCTGCGCGAAGATCGAGAAGCAGCAAGAGCATCTGGCGTCGCTCTACGACCCAAGTGGTGGCGATCCGATCTACGTCGTCGACGCGAACGCTGCGCTGTGAAATACGGCGTTCGAGGAATGGGAATTCGACGGGGTGCCGCGCTTCGTCCTGCTCTTCACGCCGACGGTGCTCGGGGAGCTCGACAAGCTCAAGATCGCACCCGGCGAGGAGCTGCGACGGAAGGCGGAACGCATCGTCAACCAGATCAACGAATACGGCCGTCGCGGTGCCGGTCGCGGTGAGGTCACGCTCCGCCGCGATCGGAGCGCCGTTCGGATGATCGCGGTGGAGCCAGACTTCTCACAAACGCTGCCGTGGCTTGACCCGAGCATTCAGGACGACCGTCTCATCGCTGCCACGCTCGAGGTCATCCGGCAGTACCCGGAGTCGCCGGTAACGATCGTAACGCGTGACGGCAACCTGCAGAACAAGGCGCGCTATGCGGGGATCCCCTGCGTCGAGCCCCCGAATCCAGCGACGCCAGCACCGAGCAGCCAGCTCCCCAACCGCGGGACCGCGGTGACGTGCGGATCCTCGATCTCCGGCCAATAGGCGGCCACCGGGACGGCATCACCTTCGCGGCCAAGGTGCAGAACTACGGCACCGGACCCACTCGCGCAACCTTGAGCGCCCGCGTCGGCGATCAGGCAGTCGGTGTCGTGCCGTCGACGCTTGATCTACTTGCGAATGAAGGGCCGCGTCGAGTGAGTCTCATCGTGCCTCGCCCGCAACTCGGCGACCTGATGCCGGAATGCAACAACGAACCGACGCTGTACGGCGTGGACTTGCGATTCGAGGTCACGGCAGGCGGTGGCCGCCGAGAAGAGGTTTGGCGCGAGCCGGTCTACGACGCTGAGGCCGAGGGTGGACGCCACGAGATCCAGCAGCGGTACTGGCACCGCGCACGCGTCCACGATGCTCGATGAGTGCCTTCGTGCCGCTCACGCGCGCCGCGCGAGCCGCCGGAGCGTGAAGGTGCTCGCGGCGCTCTTGCCGTCCCGCAGCTCCGACAGCGCGCCGACCGCCAGCCCGACCTCCTCAAGGGACAGCCGACGCTCCGCGAGCAGCCGCTCGAGCCCGTGGAGCGCTGCGCGTTCGTAGCGGGCGCGGCTCGTGGCCGCGTAGAGGGGGAGGAGCTGGAGCGCGTCCTCGAGCGAGAGCCAGCCGAGCTCGCGGGCGGCGGTCTCGGCGCCGCGCCGGGTGCGGTTCGCGATGGCGCGAGAGAACCGACCGTGCGCTGAGCCTGTGGTGTCATCCGGCTGTGGCGCCTGGGGCCGGACGGTGCTCCGAGTGTAGTCGACGGGAGCAGAAGGGCGGCTCGTGACGGCCGCCCTCCGCGCCTCGAGAGGATGCATTCCGACGCACCGATCCTGGTGGGCGACGAGGGCAGGAGGTCCCGACCGCTCCCCCCGTAGGCTAGTCCCTCTCGTGCGGGCTCTATCGGCTTTCGCGGGCGATGCAGCCACCCTCGAACGCGGGAAGCGGGAGAGGCCGGATCTCTCTCCGCCCGGCCGTTCAGAACCGGCCCCTCCAGCCGAGCCGGAGGCGAGGGAGCGCTGCGGCCCCTCCGAAACAGTGCCCCCGCCTCCGCGCTCGCACGGGAAGACGCCGCGGACGCAGCGGGCTTTCGCCGTGCGAGACGCGGCTTTACCTGCCGCGAGCAAAGGGGACGGCCGCCGATCCGGGCGACCCGCTTTACATCGTCCACGCCGACAGGGGAGACGATGCGATGTAGACGAGCCGCCGGTGAGGCTGGCACATCGGGCGTGAGCCTTCAAGACGTCACGAACGGGCCATGTCTCGTGCGGTGCTTGAACGTAGCTGGTCAGCATGTAAAGGTGCTGCCTTCAGTCCGGCGTGCTAGGACGGGTCGAGTGAGGCGAAATGGTCTAGCGGCGGCTCTCGTTGCTGCTGGGCTGCTCCTGATGACGGCATGCGGATCCTCGTCGTCAGCTCCAGCGAACCCACCGCCACCGCCGGCCGCCCCGGCGAACGGCGATCCCGACGTCGACGCACACACCCGCGAGTACGTCAAGCAGATCCGAGGGTGCGAGGCCGCCGTCAGCCTCGTCCGCGCCGGGATCACGGAGGCGTCCGATCTCATCGAGGTAGCCGACCTCGCGACGAAGGCGCGCGACATCTGCGACAACACCCGCTCGAACCTCGTCACGATCAACACCGACCATTTCGACGACCAGGCCAGCGAGGGCTTCTATGCAGTTGACCGATCAAAAAGCGGCCTGAACGCGTTGCTCGCGTACGTCGATAGCCAGGCACCGTCGAAACTGATCGAGGCCCGCGACAAGCTCAACGACGGGGAGCAGGCGGCGAAAGAGGCAATCCGCGGGATCAACGCGCGACGCCGCGTGTATGGCTTGCCGCCGATTCGTTAGCGGCGGATTCGTGGAAGCGATGTCGGAGCGTGTCGAGGAGGCCGTGCGGCAGTGGGTGGCGTCTCTGCCGCCGGCGTTCACGAACGAGGAGATCTTCGAGCTCTCGGTGCGTCCGCCGCGACCATTCGAGCCGATTTCGGGCCTCAGCACGCAAGAGGTGGCCGAGAGCCTGAGGCGGCTATCGTAGATCGGCTTCGTCAGCGGAAAGACCGAGCACGGGGATTGGTGGGACCTGCGGCTCGGCCCGCGCGGGCTGGTCTACTTCGGCGAGTGGCCCGACTTCCAGCTCGTGGCGAGCACGGTCGCGCTGCATCACGTCTTGAGGGCCCCCGCCGAGGCGGCGCCTGACTAGGAGCGCGACGCGCTCGAGCGCGCGGCTGGCGTTGTGAGCCGGACCGCGGGTGACGTTTTACGCGATACGCTGGGCGAGCTCGCCCACGGGGGTCCCGAGTGATGCGATGTAAGCAAAGCCGAGGGGGGTTTCGGGCCAGGATCCTCTGCGCGCCGCAAGCTCGAACCTGCAATGTCCGCGCGACGAACGATCCTCAATTCGTCGGCCTCTGTGAAGAGCGCGGCCCATCCTGCTTTGATCAGAGGCCAGCCTGTAATCACAAGCGCTTCGCCCGAAAAAAGAAAGACCGTGAGACGAGCTTCGTCGGGTCCGAGGCTTCGGTGGTCGATGTACTCGCGTGGGACCGGCTGTAGCTGCGAAGGGGTCCTCGGGCAGCTCGTCCTCGGCGACACCACGCTCCGCTGGCTCACCTCGCGCAGCCGGACACCGAGAGGCGACGCTGGAGTGACGTCGCGGGTCCGCAGATCGCGAAGCATCGCGCGATAGAGGTCCTGCAGCAGTTCCTCGTGCGATGGGGGCGGGCGAGCATCGGCTGCGGAGGCATTAGGCGAATCTGATTAGCGGTATTGCTCTGGGAAGTCGTGGCGATGGCGCTTACGCTGCGGCTGATCGCCGTCGAGAGCGTCGTTCGCAGTAGGAGAGGAGGAGGTCATGATCGGCAGGGTGCGCTTCGTCCGGCTGCGTGGGTGGCAGTCGGCGGAGGCATGCTTGCACTCGTTCTTGCGTCAGCGGCGGGCTGGTCGTCAACGCAGCGGCCGATCGCCGCAGCTAAGGCAAGCGGAACCGTCACGCTCGCGGGTTTCAGTCACAGCGCCAGGCTGACGGCGGCAAACGCCGCTCTGGTCAAAGGCCGATTCGGATGCAGCCCGCGGCGCGTCGCCGTTTTGTCGATCCGCGTGACGCTCGTTGAGCGCACGAAGCCGGCCCCCGGCTTTGGGGTGGGAACGTGGCGCGGACGCTGCGTCAAAAGCGGGCGCTGGCGGACGAAGATCACGAGCACCGCTCCGTTCTCACCTGGGAGCGCCAGAGCCTGTGCCGTCGGAATCGAAACCCGGACCGGCACGATCGTCGACGCCGTCCTGTGGTGTCAAAACTCAAGTTGACTGCGTCCTGATTGGCTGCGCGCGAACTCGGCGAGCTCAGGTCGGCTAAGCCTATGCGCTCTCCTCGCCGAGGCGTCCCACGTTCGAGCCAGCGGATCGCCGCTCGCTCGAATGGAGTCCAGCCCGGGAGCTACCACCAGCCCACTCGGCGATAGCGCCTCCCGTCGGTCTAGAGGTAGCCGACGAGCGCCAGGATCACCGCGATCACGAGGATCACGAAGAGCCAGTTGCTGACGGTCGCCCCGCCGACGAGTGCGAAGATGATCAGCAGCAGCACCAGCAGCCAGAGCAACGGCATCTGTTCAACCCTCCCCTGTCAGTCGCCCCGGCGACCGAGATCGACGTCCTCGCGCGGATCGTAGGCCCGACTCCGACTTCCGGACTTCGCGATCCCGCGGCTCAGCATGTAGAACGACGTCGCGACCGTCGTCAAGATCCAGAACAACCTCGGATCCACGTCATCGGCCGTGGACGTGCCGATGCCGAGCCCCATGACGAACAGGACGAAGACCAGGAATTCGCTCGTCAGGAAGAACGGCTTCGTCTCCGACGTGTAGCTGGTTCGCGGCGGCGCCGCCCACCGGGCCCGCCAAGCGCCCGGCGAACGTTCCCTAGCTGTCGCCATCTCGCCTCCCTTGGAAGTTTCCCCTGAGACAGACGGATCTCTCCACCTCGGAATCGCCGGAAACCTTCAGCAGGTCCCTGACGGCTCGTTCTTGACACGCGGGGAGGGCTGTGGCGTAAATCGCGCCATGCTCCTGCGGGAGGTCGAGTACGCTCGTCCGGCGAGCGTGGGGGAGGCCGTGCGCCTGCTCGCGGAGCACGAGGGAGCACGGGCTCTCGCAGGCGGGCAGACGCTGATCAACGTCATGAAGGCGCGGGCCGCCTCGCCGGACGTGCTCGTCGATCTCAACGGGCTCGAGGAGCTGAAGGGCATTGAGCTCAGCCCCGACGGCACGCTCGAGCTCGGCGCGATGACGACCTACACGGAGATCGTGGAGTCGGCGGAGGCGCGCGCACGCCCGATTCTGGGCGAGGTCTGCGCCCAGATCGCCGATGTGCAGGTGCGAAATCGCGGCACGATCGGCGGCAACCTCTGCTCGAACGACCCGACGAACCACCTGCCGCCGCTCGCGGTCGCGCTCGGCGCGACGATGACGATCGTCGGCGCCGGAGGAGAGCGCACCGTGCCCGCGGAGGAGTTTTTCCTCGGCGTCTACCTGACCGCCGCCGGGCCCGGCGAGCTGCTGACGAAGGTGACGATTCCGGCCGGCAAGGGTGACGGATTCGCGTCGCTCACGATCGGGCGGGACGGCACCTGCATCGTGAGCGTCGCCGCGAGCCTGGACGGCGGCTCGCCGAGCGTCGTCGTCGGCTGCGTCGATGCAGTGCCGGTGCTTGTACGGCCGGAGTCGGCGGACGAGGAGGCCGTGCGTGGGGCCGTCCGCGCGGCGGGACTCCAGCCGCCGGACGACGTCCACGCGTCGGCCGACTACCGCCGCCACCTCGCCGAGGTGCTCGCCGTGCGCGCCGTCCAGGCCGCAAAGGAGCGCGTGTAGTGCAACCCGAATCGTCCCGGACGATCACGGTCGAGGTGAACGGCACCTCGTACGAGCGCGAGGTGGAGGCGCGCAAGCTCCTCATCCACTTCCTGCGCGACGACCTCGACCTCACCGGCAGCCACATCGGCTGTGACACCGGCAACTGCGGCGCATGCTCGGTGCTCGTCGACGGCCTCCTGCTGAAGAGCTGCATGATGCTGGCCGTGCAGGCCGACGGGGCGTCGATCCGGACGGTCGAGGGGCTCGGCTCGGACGGCGAGCTCGACCCGCTCCAGCAGGCCTTCAGCGACCACCACGCGCTCCAGTGCGGCTATTGCACGCCAGGGATGCTGATGAGCGCGAGCGCGCTCCTCGAGCGGAACCCGCGGCCGAGCGAGGAGGAGATCCGCCGTGCGATCCAGGGCAACATCTGCCGCTGTACTGGGTACGTGAACATCGTGCGCGCGATTCGGGCGGCGTCGGGCCAGGAGGTCAGCGAGTGACAGAGACGACGGTCACCCCCGAGCGGCCGCTCGTCGTCGAGGAGCGGGAGACCAAGCCGGGGTTCGTCGGCCAGAACGTGCCGCGCAAGGAGGACAAGCGGCTCGTCCAGGGCCAGGGCGTCTTCTTCGACGACGTGAAGCGGCACGGCACGGGCTACGTCCAGTTCGTCCGTTCGCCGTACGGGCACGCGAAGATCAAGTCGATCGACGTCGCACGTGCGCTCGAGGTCGGCGGCGTCTACGGGACGCTCACCGGCGACGAGGTCGCGATCCTCACCGATCCGTTCTTCGAGCTCTCGACGCCGCCGGGCGCGCACATCAAGGACTACGCGCTCGCGGTCGGCAAGGTGCGGCACGTGGGCGAGCCGGTCGCGGCGGTCGTGGCGTCGAGCCGCGAGCTCGCACGCGACGCGGCCGAGCTCGTCGAGGTCGAGTACGAGCCGCTGCCGGCGATCGTCGACGGCGAGGCGGCGCTCGCCGGCGGCGCACCGATCCTGCACGAGGACGCGGGCTCGAACGTCGTCTGGTCGGGGCTCTTCGACTGGGGCGACTTCGAGGCTGCGAAGGCGGAGGCCGACC
Source organism: Gaiellaceae bacterium (assembly GCA_035640455.1). Lineage (GTDB taxonomy): Bacteria > Actinomycetota > Thermoleophilia > Gaiellales > Gaiellaceae > AC-50. Next base: position 12,583 of record DASQWB010000082.1, read on the forward strand.
ACGTCGTGAAGATCGAGCGGCTGCACTTCGACCGCTTCTCGTCGACGCCGCTCGAGTGCTCCGGGTGTCTTGTCGAGTACAACCGCGGCACCGGCCAGTGGACGATGTACTGCAACCACCAGATGCCGGGGGTGGGGGCGATCTGGATGGCGCCGGCCCTGCGGGTCGGGATCGACAAGCTCCGCTTCGTCACGCAGGACATCGGCGGCGCCTTCGGCAACAAGATCTGCCTCCATCCGCAGTTCGTCGCCTGCTGCCTGCTCGCGCGGAAGCTGAACCGGCCGATCCAGTGGACGGAGTGGCGCACCGACCAGCACACGGCGAACGCGCACGGGAACGAGCGCACCTTCCTCGACCTCGAGGTGCCGGTGAAGGCCGACGGCACGATGCTCGGCTTCTCCGTCCGTGCGATCGACGACTGCGGCGCCTTCCCCCGCTACGAGCCGCTCGGTTGCATCATCTGGGCGCAGGTCACGCCTGGGTGCTACCGCTGGCGCAACATCCGCGTCGACTTCACCCAGGTCGTGACGAACAAGTCGCCGGTGTCGCCGAACCGCGGCTACTCGCGGATGCAGCACCTGTGGCTGACCGAGCGGATCGTCGACATCGTCGCGCGCGAGCTTCAGCTCGATCCGGTCGAGGTGCGGAAGCGGAACTACGTGCGCCGCGAGGAGATGCCGTACGAGACACCCAACGGCTGCATCTACGACTCGGGCGACTACGCGCGCTGCCTCGACATCGTCCTCGATCTGATCGGCTACGACCGGCTCGAGGAGCGGCGGCGCGACGCCGAGGCGCGCGGGAAGCTGCTCGGCTTCGGGATCGGCTCGACCCTCGACTCGGGGACGAACAACTTCGGCCAGTCGACGCTCCTGAACCCGGAGCTGCAGTTCTCCGGGAACAACGAGGTCGCGACGGTGAAGCTCGACATCTTCGGCGAGATCGTCGTCACCCTCGGCACCGTCCCGCAGGGACAGGGCCACGAGACGACGGCCGCGCAGGTGGTGGCCGACATCCTCGGCTGCACGCCCGACGACGTGAACGTGCGGCCGGGGCACGACACGTACTGGAACTCGCACGCCGGCCTCTCGGGGACGTACGCGAGCCAGTTCGCGGTCACGGGTCTCGGGGCGGTGAAGGGCGCCACGGACAAGCTCGCCGCGGAGATGCGCAAGCTCGCCTCGATGGTGCTCGGCTGCTCCGAGGACGACATCGAGCTCGCCGAGGGCCAGGCGCGGATGAAGGCGAACCCGGAGGCGGCGCTGCCGTTCATGGCGCTCGGCGCGATCCTGAACGCGAACAACGCCGGCCTGCCGACCGACGTGGACATCTCGCTCAACGCGCGCTACATGTACCGGCCGCCGTTCGATCCTCCGGACAAGGAGCGGAAGTACGGCAACCTCACGCTCACGTACGCGACGCAGATCCACGCTTGCGTGATCGAGGTCGATCCAGAGACGGGCGAGTACGAGATCGTCGACTATGCCGCCGTGGACGACTGCGGCAAGCGCATCCACCCGCAGATCGTCGAGGGTCAGGTGCACGGCGCGACGGCGCAGGCGCTCGGCGCGGCGACGCACGAGATCTTCGTCTACGACGAGGAGGGGAACCTCCTGACTCCCAACTTCTACGACTACCACGTGCCGCACGCGCTCGACATGCCGCCGATGAAGAACGGCTACATCGAGTCGGAGTCGCCGTTCACGCCGCTAGGGGCGAAGGGAATGGGCGAGGGCGGCGGCGCCGGGATCCACGCCGTCGGCGCCGCGCTCCAGGACGCGATCGGCAAGACGGTCACGCGGAGCTGCAACCCGTACCACCGCGTGTGGGAGCTGCTCCGAAGCGACGGCGGCGGCGTCACGGTGGAGAGTCGATGAGGCTCGAGGGCGAGCGGCGGTTCGAGGCGCCGCGGGCGACGGTGTGGCGGGTCTTGAACGATCCGGCCTCGATGGCGCAGACCATGCCCGGGGTCGAGAGCTTCGACGTCGCCGACGACCGGCATTGGAAAGCGCACGTGAAGATCCCGCTCGGGCTCGGCGGCCTCCGCATGAGCGTCAGCTTCGAGAAGACGGAAGAGCACGAGCCGGACTACGCGAAGCTGCACGCGAAGGGGGACGGGGTCGGGGCGATCATGAACATGGACACCGCCTTCCACCTGGAGGATGCCGAGGGCGGCGGCACCGCGATGCACTGGGAGGCGGACGTGCGCATCGCCGGGCCGGTCGGCTCGATGGGCCAGCGGGTGCTCCAGCCGATCGTGAACCAGCAGGTCTCGCACGTCCTGACCGCGCTCGAGCAGCAGGTGCAGGAGGCGAGCGGGGGCCGGGAAGAGGAACCCGCGAGCGGCAGCGCCCGCGCGCCCGAGCCGACGACGGATCGGCCGCCGCCCGAGACCGATCCCGAGCCGAAGGACTCGGGGCCGCCCGCCGAAGGTCCCGCCGAGCCCGAGGGCACGAGCGGCGGCGAGGAAGGGCTCAATCCGTTGGCGCCCGAGTCGTACGAGCCCGAGCCCGAGGGGCCGACGACCTCCACAGAAGACTGATCGCCGGCGGCCTCGTCGCTCCGGGGCCCGATTTTGCGTCTAGCGGAGCGGGTTTGCGCGTCCTATGGTGGCGAGCGTGCCGAGACTCGTCGCCTTGATCGCCGGCCTGGCCCTCGCGCTCCCGCCGAGCGCGGCGGCGGTCTATAGCGAGGTCGTGTCCTACGCCCGCGGCTACCTCGCGCCGGGGCAAGGCTTCGCGTCCTACACGGACGATGCGACGTATCCGAACTGGTGCACGGCCATCTGGATGGCCGAGATAGACAAGCCCGGGACGTACTGGGCGACGGCTGCGCTGATCGCGCCCGACGGGAGCTGGATGCGCTCGTACCGTGGCACCGGCCCCAGGGTGAGCGCAATCGTCTCCTCGCTCACGGTCACCGGTGCCCGCGCGTACCGGAAGAAGGCCTACGGGAAGAACTCCGATCCGATCTGGGTCTACGCGGCGACGGCGAAGCTCGGCCGCTACGTCTCGAACAACCCCGGCTGCCCGATCCCGGTGGTGTGATGTATCGCGTCCTCCTCTTCGCCGTGGCCGCTGTGTTCGTCGGCGCGATCGCCGCGGCCCTCCTGCTCCAGTCGCCGTCACGCGACCGGCCGTCGGCGCGGCCGCCCGTCGTGCGAGCTGCGCTCGTGGCTCGACGAAACGACGCTCGCACCTCTCCCGAGGGCGACGGGCAGCTGTCGCCGGCGCTCGAGCAGGCGCTGCGGCTCGATCCCGCGTCGGTCCGGACGCTCGGCGTGTACGCGGCCGCCCGCGGCGGTCGCTTCCAGGTCTCGTACGGACGGCGCCCGGGCGGCGTGGAGTGTCTGGTCGCCGTCGGCTACGGCGGCGCCGGATCGTCGTGCGGCGGCCTGTTCGCCCTCGGCCCGGTGGCGATCCTCGAGACGGCAGGCGGCGGACCGGCTCCGAGGGAGCGCTCCGACCTCGAGGTCGTCGGGCTGGCGCGGCCGAATGTCGCCCGCGTCGCGGTCGTCGACCTGCAGGGCCACACCCGATGGCCCGTGCTGAACGCGAACCACGCCTTCCTGCTCGAGTTCGACGCGGCCGAGTTCCATGCGGGAGCCGGCCCAGCAGAGCTCGTCGCGTACGACTCCTCCGGAGCGGAGATCATGCGGCTCGACCTCTCCGAGCCGACGTAGCGGCTCGCTTTTCCACGGTGCGATGAGAAGATCGTGCCGTGCCGCGGCCCTTCCGGATCGGCGTCATGCAGCTCACCATGGAGCCGCTCGACGAGATGCTCGCCTCCGCACGGGTCATGGACCGGGCCGGGATGGACACGATCTGGCTCGCCGAGGCCTACCCCTGGTGGCGCAAGCACGGCATGGAGGCGCGCTCCTCCACGGTCACCTCCGCGCTGATCGCCCGCGAGACCGAACGGCTGACGATCGGTTGGGGAATCATCTCGCCCTTCACGCGGCACCCGGTGCAGGTGGCGATGGACGCACGGGTCGTGCAGGAGGCCGCCGGGCCCGGGCGCTTCCTGCTCGGGCTCGGGACCTCGAAGATCTTCCTCCGAAACGCGAGGCTCGACGGGCGGCGGACGCTCGGGCCGATGCGCGACGCCGTGGCGATCGTCCGCGGGGTGCTGGGCGGCGGGCCGTTCGAGTACGAGGGCGAGACGTGGAGCGCCTCGGTGCCGGGCCTGCGGGAGGAGGCCGAGACACCACGCGAGGTGCCGCCGGTGTACGTCGCCGCGACGGCGCCGAAGATGCAGGCGCTCGCGGGCGAGATCGCCGACGGCTGCCTCACGCCCTCGATCACAACGCCGGCGTTCGTCCGCTACACGCGGAAGAACGTCGCCGCCGACGTCGACGTCGGCTGCACCGTCGTCGCGTCGATCGACCGCGATCGCGACCGCGGCCGAGACGGCGCGCGCGAGATCGCGGGCATGTACCTCGCGAACAAGGTCCAGAACATCAAAGGCGCTGCGGACACGCTGCTCGAGCTCGCGGGCCTCGACCAGGACGAGATCCGGCCGGTCGCCGAGGCGATGGAGCGCGGCGGCCGCCTCGCCGCCAAGGCCGAGGTGACGGACGCGATCCTCGACAAGTGCAAGCCGATCGCCGGCACTCCCGCCGACTGCGTCGAGGCGATCGAGGAGTACCGCGACGCCGGCTGCACCCACGTCATGCTCGAGCTCTGGGGCGACCGGCGGCACGAGCAGATCGAGCTCTTCGGGAGGGAGGTGCTCCCGCACTTCCGGCCATGACCCGGACGATCACGGTGAGAGGACGGGGCTTCGCCCCGGCGCGGCCGACCGAGGTGTACGTGTCGTTCGAGTCGGCGGCGGTGCGACCGACCGCGGCCGAGGCCTTCGCCGAGGCGGGGAAGCGACACGCTGCGCTCGACGCGCTCTGCGAGGAGCTCGGCATCGACGAGAGCCGGCGGACGACAACCGGCACGTCCGTCCACGAGTTCCGCGAGCGAATCGAGGATCCGCTCTCCTGGCGCGCCTCGTGCTCGACCGTCGTGCACCTGCAGGACGCCGAGCTCGCGGGTCGCCTCCTGCGGGAGGCGGTCGAGAAGGTCGAGACGCGGGTCACCGGCGGCCCGTGGTGGCGCGTCGGCGCCGACGACCCCGCGCGCCTCGTGGCGTGCCGGCTCGCCGCCGCCGACGCGGAGCGGCGCGCGGCGGTCTACGCGGACGCGCTCGGGCTGAGACGGAGCAGGGTGGTCCGAGTCGTCGAGGTCGGCGCGAGCGACCTCGGCCGAGAGGGACGGGAGCCGGTGAGCTTCGCTGCGCTCGACGTGTCCGAGCCGGAGCTGCGCCCCGGAACGGCCGAGGTCTCGGCGGCCGTCGACGTCGCCTTCGAGCTCGAGGCGCGCGGATGAGCGACGACAAGATCGTCGCGGCCGTCGACGAGGAGCGCCTGGTCTCGCTCGCGGTCGACCTCGTGTCGATCTCGAGCCCGACCGGCGACGAGCAGGCGATGGGCGAGCGCATGCGCGAGGTGCTCGAGCGGATGGGGCTCCAGGTGCAATGGCAGGAGGTCGAGGACGGGCGCCCGAACGTCGTCGGGCTGTGGGAAGGCCTGCGGGGCCGCCCGAGCCTGATGTTCAACGGGCACATGGACACCTCGTACTCGGGTCGCGAGCCGTGGCTGGCGGGGATTCCGGGCTTCCAGCCGCAGGGCTTCGTCCGCGACGGGCGGATCTACGGCCTCGGGATCTCGAACATGAAGGGCGCGCTCGCGTGCTACGTCGAGGCGGTGCGCGCGCTCCAGGACGCGGGCGTGCGCCTGCGCGGCGACGTGGTGATCGCGGCCGTCTCGGGCGAGATCGAGAAGACGCAGTGGCATCCCGACTTCGTCGGCCGCGAGTACCGGGGCTACGCCGCGGGGTCGCGCTACCTCGCCTCGCACGGCGGCGTCGCGGACATGTGCCTGCTGGGCGAGCCGACGGAACAGAAGGTCGTGCTCGGCCACTACGGCGCGCTCTGGCTGCGGCTCTCGACGACCGGGCCGTTCGTGCACACCGCGTTCTTCGACGGGCGGATGGAGGAGAACTCGATCGTCCGCATGCAGGATGTGCTGCGAGCGGTGCGGGAGTGGATTCCGCGCTGGGAGGAGCACACCGCCTACGGCGGCCACCACGGGATCGTCGGCATCGGTGCCATCAACGGCGGCTTCGCGTGGCGCGCGAGCCGGACGCCGCACCGGACCGACCTCTTCCTCGATGTCCGCGTGCCGCCGACGCTGCCGATGCCGCACGCCCGGGCCGAGCTGCAGGCGTTCGTGCGAGAGCTGCGCGAGCGCTTTCCCGACCACGGGATCGAGTGGGAGATCTACGTCACGGCTCCGGGCTCCGAGATCCCGGAGTCGCATCTGCTCGTGGCAGCGATCGACGAGGGGCACGAGGCCGTCTTCGGCTCGCGGCCGGAGCGTGACGTCGTGCGGTGGTTCTCGGATGCGTCGGCGCTGACCCGATACGGGATCGAGAGCGTCAACTACGGCACCTCGAGCGGGCTTCCCGACTCGGAGCTCGGCGAGAACCTGGACATCGAGGGGCTCGCGCGGACGGCGAAGGTCTACGCGCTCGTTGCCGCGCGCGTCTGCGAGGCGGTGTGAAGCTCGTCACGTTCGACGACGGGCTGGTCGGCGAGGTCCGCGGCGACCGGGTCGTCGAGCTCGACGTGCCGTCGATGCGCGAGTATTTCGAGCGCGACGAGGTGCCGCGGGCGACGGGGCGCGAGCTGGCGCTTGAGGACGTGCGGCTGCGGGCGCCGATCGTTCCGCGCAAGTTCTTCCACACGGCGGGTAACTTTCGCGAGCACGAGGACGAGTCGAAGCGGGTCGGCTGGTCGCACGAGATCGCGCCCTGGATCGTCTTCTTCCAGAACGTCGACGCGATCGTGGGGCCCGACGACCCGATCGTCTACCCGGAGCACCTGACGGAGGAGCTCGACTACGAGCTCGAGCTGGCGGTCGTGGTCGCGCGGGACGGGAAGTGGTTCGACCCGGACGAGGCAGAGGAGTACATCGGCGGGTACGTGATCTTCAACGACATCACCGCGCGGGACATCCAGCGGCGCGAGATGCGGTCCGGCGTGTTCTCGTTCTGCAAGGCGATCGACACGTTTTGCCCGCTCGGGCCGTGGATCGTGACCCCCGACGAGCTCGGCGACCCGCACGACCTGCGGATGGAGCTGCGCGTGAACGGCGAGCCGCGGCAGGTCTCGTCCACGAGGAACATGTCGCCGACGATCCCGGAGATCCTCGCGCACTACTCGCCGCTCGGGTACAGCGCGGGCGACGTCGTGTCGACGGGCACCGTGAGCGGCGTCGCCGGCTTCAGCGAGGACGCGGCGTCGCTCTACCTGCGGCCCGGCGACGTCGTCGAGGCCGAGATCGAGCGGATCGGCGTCCTGCGCAATCCGGTCGTCTCGTGGCAGGAGGCGCACGGCGAGCCGGCGCCCCCGAAGGTGCGCTGGTGAGCCGGCGGGGGCGAGGGGCCGGCGGGCGCGCCGCCGTCGAGCGGAAGCGCGGGGCGGTCCCATCCCAAACCCCCACCCACCCCGGGGCAGAAACCGAGGGTAGCGCCGCCGTACGTGCGGGCGTGTGCCGATTCGGCGCCGAAAGCGTCGCGAGATGACCTGGCCCCGCGACGACACGAAGCTCGACGGGGTACGCGCCGCGCTCGCCTACCACGACCTCGACGCGCTCGTCGTCCGCGCCCCCGACAACGTCCTCTACCTCACGAACTACTGGGGCATGAAGGGCTACGAGATTGCCATCTTCCCGCGCGAGGGCGACGCGACCCTCGTCCTCCTCGAGCCATCGATCGCCGACGCCGAGCGAAACGCCTGGACCGCCGACCACCGCATCGTCCTCGGCTACGACCCCGGCGACCCCCGGCCGCCGGCGGCGCGGGCGCTCGAGCGGGCGCAACACGTCGCCGTCCGGGAGCTCGGCTACGAGCGCCTCGGGCTCGAGCTCTCGCTCGGCACGCAGGCCTCCGACCGGATGGTCGGCGAGCCGACGACGTACACGAAGGCGTTCTTCGAGGCCTTCGACGGCGCCGCCGACGCCACGCCGCTCCTCAACGCGTGCCGCTCCCTCAAGACGGAGCAGGAGCTCGAGCGGATGCGGCTCGCGAACGAGATCGCCGACCTCGCCCTCGCGCACGTCCGGGAGCGGCTCCGGCCGGGGATGAAGGAGTCCGAGGTCGGCGCGATGTGGGAGGGCGCCGTGCACGCGCACGGCGTCGGCTTCCGGGGGCGCGTC